>JAQGMY010000214.1 GCA_028292105.1 Ramlibacter sp. | reverse complement strand
GTGGTGAGCAACCTCCTGAACAACGCGGCCAAGTACACGCCCAGCGGCGGCCGCATCGCGCTGAAAGTGTGGACCGAAGGCCAGCGGGCGGTGCTGGCGGTCACGGACACCGGCATCGGGCTGGAGCCGGACGCGATCGCCAAGGTGTTCGAGATGTTCGCGCAGGTACCCAGCAACGTGACCAAGCCGCAAGGCGGCCTCGGGATCGGGCTGTCGCTGGTGCAAAGCCTGGTGGCGCTGCATGGCGGCACGGTCCGGGCCGCCAGCGACGGCACCGGCAAGGGCAGCACCTTCACCGTGCGCTTGCCGCTGGCGACCAGCGACGCGGCCGCAGTGGAGCAGCGGGGGATCGAGTCCGACCCCAGCGTCGCGCAACAGCTGCAGGTGCTGGTGGTGGACGACAACACCGACGCCGCCGAGAGCCTGGGCGTCCTGCTGGACATCGAAGGCCACGCCGCCCACATCGCCCACACCGGTGCCGAAGCGCTGCAGGTGGCGCAGGCGCGGCCGCTCGACGTGGTGTTCCTCGACATCGGGCTGCCCGACATGAGCGGCTACGACGTGGCCAGGCGCCTGCGCCTGCTGCCGGGGCTGCAGAAGACGCTGCTGGTGGCGCTGACCGGCTGGGGAACGCAGGAAGACCGCCAGCGCGCCCGCGACGCCGGCTTCGACCGCCACCTCACCAAGCCGGCGGAACTGCCCGCTGTGGAAGAACTGCTGCGTCGCGCGGCGCAGTCCAAGCAGGCTCCGACCGCGTCCAAGCAGGCTCCGACGGCGCGCTAGACCCGCGCCAGCAGCGCCCGGGCCAGCACCTCGAGTTCGGCCGCGAGCGCGGTCACGCTGGCCGATGGATCGGCCGCGTTGCGCGCCTGCCGCCACAAGTCCTCGAGCTGCACCCGGCGCGCCTCGACCGCAGCGACCACCTCGCTGCGCCAGTGCGAGGGCATTCCCGCGTCCTGCTCGTGAGCGCGGCGCTGCGCGACCGAGAGGTAGGCGAGCAACAGATTTTCGGCCAGCGACTGCAGCAGCTCGTCGCCCGCCTGCACCTGCGGTTGTCCACCCGGCGCGGCACGGTTCTTCCACGCCGCCGCGGCATAGCCGGCGCCGCCGCCGATGAGGGCGCCGATGGCGGCCGCCGCGCCCAGCGTGAGGCCGCCGGTGAGCAGGTCGATGCCCGCACCCATCGCGGCACCCGTGGCGGCACCGGCGATGCCGGCCTGCGGCGTGTCGACCGCGCCCAGGTCGCTGAAGCCGCTCTCGCCCCGGCTCGCAGCCACCGCAGTCACCGGCGTGCCGGCGCCGTGCAGCTGAACCAGCTCGGCCAGCACCGTGGCCTCGGCATCGCGCATGCGCCGCAGCAAGGCAGCACGCGCGCCCTCCCGGCCCCGTTGCACGGCGTCCCGTTCGGCCGGATCCACCAGTTGGCGCAGGTTGGTCGGGGCGCTGCCCACTTGCTCGCTGTCGCGCGCGGCGCGCACCAGTTCCGCCGCCAGCAGCCGCATCGCTTCGGCGAACCGGACGGCGTGCCGGTCGTGCCAGGCAGCGGCCAGCCGCTGGAATCCGGCGCGTTTGCTCGCTGGCAGCCGGGCCGCCGCGGCGTCCAGCAGCAAGTCATCAGCGGTCCAGTTCGCCGTGCATTGCTGCAGCGACAGCACCTCCGCGGCCAGCCCGAGCCGCCGCACCGCATCCCGGTAGCCGGCCACGTCGCTTGGCGCGAGCACGACCGCGGGTTGCGCCACCCAGTGCAGCAGCCGGGTCGCATTCTCGAGGTCGGCGATGTTCTGCGGCGCCAGCAGCATCAGGTCCGTGTCGGCCAGCGCGCCCTGCACCGCGTCCGGCTCCGCGGCCCTGGGCGCCGACTTGAAGCGCCCGAGCAGGTCCTGCAGCCAGGCCTGGGCGGCCGCCGCGCCACCGGCCGGCGCCGTCACCGCCGCCGCCGGCGCGCGGAAATCGGGCGGCACGTCGAACAGTCGCAACACGTCGCCGCGGCCGGTGACCAGCACCGTCCACGGGGCCTGGGTGCGCGGCGGCGGCCCGTCCGCCACCTGCCGCAGCATGCGCAACACGGCCTCGCGGCCGCGGCCCTCCTGCGCTATGAAGCCGATCGTGATGCGCGCAGGGCTGACGCGCGCCAGCACCTGCACGAAATACGGGTCGCGCAGGTCGAGCCGGACCGACCGCCGCTGGCGGTGCCGCAGCGTGGCGGCCCACCCCGCCAGCAGCAGGCGCGGCACGACGATGACGACGAACAGCAGGGCCACGTAGAGCCAGATCCAGCGGCGCGCTTCGGCCAGGCCGATGGCGGCGCCGGAGCGGAACGCCATCCGCCCGACGTCGGCCTGGCTGAAGGGCTCGAACGGCAACAGCGCCACGACCGGGGCGAACAGCACCTGCAGCACGGAATGCACTTGCGAGGCGCCGAGCAGCGTGCTTTCCCAGCCCACGCGGTACTCGCGAACCACGCCGCCGAGCACGATCGAGATCGCCAGGCCGAGCGCCCAGCCGGCTGCTGCCAGGTGCAGCAACTGCTTCCACCATAGCCATTCGGCGCGGCCGGCCACGGCCAGCCACCGTTGGTGGAACCGTGCCAGCACGTCGGCGTGCAGGCGGCCCGTGCGGCGCCCAGCGCCCATGGCACCGAGCCAGCGCTGTGCAAGGGCGGCCGGTCTGCGCGCGCCGCCCCGCGGCAGGAGGAGCGAGACGAGGATCACCAGGTAGATGGCCAGGTTCCACGCCAGCACCCCCAGCAACGGCGGCGACAGCATGTTGACCTGGTGGGGATTGTCGATCCGGTCGAGCGCGGCGCCCAGCACGCAGGCGGCGATCGGCAGCCCGGCCATCAGCCATGGGCGCCAGGGCTCCGGGTCCTGCAAGGCTGCGATCCGCGGATTCCGGTTTTCGACCGTCGCCAGTACGCGGCGGGCGCGCAGCTGGAGGTACTGACCGAACTCCACGGCGCCGCCGGCGTCGCGGCGGGTGCCGGCCAAGGCTTCGCGTTCCAGCTGGTCGCGCTCGATCTCGCTGACCAGGCGGCCCTGCGTGTCGGTTTCCTCGATGGCGCGCACCAGCACGAGCTGCCGCGCGGCGCTTTCATCGAGTTGCAGGATGCCGTCTTGGTCCACTTCCCCGGCAGTCTAAGGGTGCGCGTCGCCTGCCGGCGGATCCGGGTCACAAGCAGTAACCCTTCTGCCCCTGCCGGGTGCGGCCAGGTGCCGCCCCGGCCCTCCCGGACACCGCCTTAACGCGCTTGCCGCAGGAAGCGGCGCACGTTGTCGGGGTCGTGCCCCACGTACGTCACTGCGTGCTCCAGTTCCGCTTCGCTGCAGCCCAGCCACTTGCACCAGTTGCGGCGCTCCCACGAGGGCTCCAGGTGGATCAGCAGTTGTTCTGCGGCGGTCTTGTTTGCGTCTTCGGACATCGTCGGTTCCTCCTGGCCTGTGCATGCAGATTAGGTGGCGGCCCGTCCTGGCGCGGCAAGACAAGGGACTGCCGTGCCGTGCGACCGCGGTCGCAGCGCCTGTAGGAGGTATTTCGCCGGGTCGGGCGGCGTCCTGCGCCGCCGATGGCTCTGCGACTACACGCTGTCCTTGCACCGGCACGGAGCATCGAAGCATCGAACATGAGGAGTCCGCATGCTGCGCAAGCTGATCGCCTTCGCCATCACGTCCGGCCTGGCCAAGAAGGCCTGGGACCATTACCAGGACGGCCGCCGCCGGCCGGCCGATCCTGTCGACATCACGGACGTGATCGCCAGGCCGGTGTCTTCCGCCGACCCCTCCCGGCGCCGGGCCACGCGCCACCTCGGGGCGCGCCGACGCCGCGAAGGGCCCACTTCGTAAACCGTGTGTTACGCGGGGGCCAGGGATTAAACTGGCCGGATGTCGTTTCGAAAATCCCTGCTGATCCTAGCGATCGCCGCCGCCAGCAACTCGCTGTACGCCCAATCCACACCCGCGAAGAAGGAAGCCGTCGCGCGCATCCTGAAGGTCCAGCAACCAGGCATGGAAATGATGGCCCGGGAACTGGTCTCCGAGCCCGTGGCGCAGATCATGGGCCGCGCCGGCCAGGCCCTGCAGCAGCGCGTCGCTCCCGACAAGCAGGAAGCCATCGCCAAGGCCATCCAGGACGACGCCAAGAAGTTCGTGGACGACATGACGCCGGTGGTGCGCGACCGCGCCGTCAGGCTGGCGCCGACCACGATAGGCACCATGCTGGAAGAGAAGTTCACCGAGGACGAACTCAAGCAGATCGCCACGATGCTTGAATCGCCGGTGTTCGCCAAGTTCCAGTCGGCCGCCGGCGAGATGCAGCGGGCGCTGGTAGAGAAGGTGGTGGTCGACACCCGTCCGCAGGTCGAGGCGCGCTTCAAGCAGCTCGACGAATCCATCGGCAAGCGGCTCGGCGTGGCCCCCCCGCCTGCCGCTGGCGCCCCGGCGCCGGCTGCCGCGGCCAAGCCGCCGGCCAAGAAGTAAGCCAAAAAAAAGGGACGGCCCGCAGGCCGTCCCTACCCCACGCCTCACAAGTTCGTCAGGCCGCGTCGGGTGCCGGCTGCTGCGCCGGCGCGCCGGTCAGGCCCACCTTCGCATCGAAGCTGAAGCAGGCCGCCTCGAACGAGCGGATCTCGAACAGCGCTTCCTTCAGGCTCATCTCGCCTGCATCCATCAGCTTGCCCGCCAGGTGCTCGGTCAACGGCTTGAGCCGGCCCAGCAGTGCCTTGGTTTCGCCGTAAAGCCGCTCGCTCTGCGATTCCATGATGGACCGCGTTTCGTCGTCCACCGTGCGCGCGCCGGCATCGTTGAGCGCGCCGAAGTTCAGCCGGGTCTTGCGGTACATGCCCATTTCCGCCACCGCGTGGTGCAGCAGCTTGGAGACGAGCGCCTGCTGCATGTCGCCGCCCAGCGTCTGGTACTTGGCATAGATCGGCGACTCGAGCATGGTGGCGACCTGCTTGAGTTCGTCTTCGGTGAACTTCTCTTCCAGCAGCGCGCCGATGGTGGTCGGCGCCAGCTTGATGGCGCGGTCACGCACGATGGGCATGGTTTCGTCGACGTACTTCTTGGCGTCGGCCTGGATGTCCTTGGCCACGGCTTCGCGGCGTTCGGCCGGAATGCGGGCGGGCAGGGCCTGGCCGGCGCGGTCCATCATCTCCAGCGCCGGCTGTTCGACCAGGCCGCGCACCAGCATGTCCATGCCGGGTTGCTGGACCTTCAGGATGCGCGCGACGAGTTCTTTCTTCGCGGGCGTGGATTGGGCATGCAGCGTGGTGCTGGCGGCGGCGATCGCTAGGATCAGCAGGGTTTTCTGGAACATCGGGCCAGTTTAAACGCTGCCCGCCGCGTAACGCAGCGTTTACGAACTTGGCCCTTCCCGGCGGCGGCGCGCTCCCAGGTTGCGTCCGGCACGGCGCTGGGATGGGTCTGCCGTGGCGACCGGACGGGCCACCACGTCCGTGATGTCGACGGGGTCGGCGGACATCCGGCGGTGGCCCTCCCGATAGTGTTCCCAGGCTTTCCTGGCGAGGCCTGAAGTAATGGCGAAGGCGATCAGCTTGCGCAGCATGGGGACTCCTTTGCGAATGGGTGGATGGTCCCCGCGGGGCGCGCCGCGGCATGTAGTCACGGGCCGACCGGCGGGGCAGGACGGCGCCCGCCGGGCCTTGGGCCTTCCTACAAGCAGCGCAACCACGGGCGCACGCC
>JAQGMY010000213.1 GCA_028292105.1 Ramlibacter sp. | reverse complement strand
GCCGACCAGGTGGCCCAGCAGGTCAAGCTGTACGCCAAGTACACCAACCTGCGCAGCACGGTGGTGTTCGGCGGCATCGACATGAAGCCGCAGACGGCGGAGCTGAAGAAGGGCGTCGAGGTGCTGGTCGCGACCCCGGGCCGGCTGCTCGACCACATCGAGGCCAAGAACGCGGTGCTCAACCAGGTCGAGTACGTGGTGCTCGACGAGGCCGACCGCATGCTGGACATCGGCTTCCTGCCCGACCTGCAGCGCATCCTGTCGTACCTGCCCAAGCAGCGCACCACGCTGCTGTTCTCGGCCACCTTCTCGCCCGAGATCCGGCGCCTGGCCAACAGCTACCTGAAGGACCCGGTCACCATCGAGGTGGCCAGCCCCAACGCCACGGCGTCGACTGTCGAGCAGCACTTCTACAGCGTGTCGGACGACGACAAGCGGCGCGCGGTCAAGCAGATCATCCGGCAGCGCGGCCTGAGCCAGGCCTTCGTGTTCGTCAACAGCAAGCTCGGCTGCGCCCGGCTGGCACGCTCGCTCGAGCGCGAGGGCCTCAAGACCACCGCGCTGCACGGCGACAAGAGCCAGGACGAGCGCCTGAAGGCGCTGGATGCGTTCAAGAAGGGCGAAGTCGACATGCTGGTGGCGACCGACGTCGCGGCCCGCGGCCTCGACATCAAGGACGTGCCGGCGGTGTTCAACTTCGACGTGCCGTTCAACGCCGAGGACTACATCCACCGCATCGGCCGCACCGGCCGCGCGGGTGCCGACGGCATCGCCGTGACGCTGGTCTCGCCCAGCGACACGCGGCTGATGGCCGACCTCGAGAAGCTGCTCAAGCGCAAGATCGAGATCGAGCCGCTGGAATGGGACGACGACAAGCCGAGCGGCCGCATCAACGACGGCCGCCGCGCCTGGCGTGAAGCGGGCGACGAGGAGCCGCGGCGCGAACGCGTGGACGTCCAGGAGCAGCGCCGCCGAGAGCCGCCGCGTCCGGCCCCTGCGTCCAGGGACCCGTTCTTCGACCAGCCCTACGAGCCGCCGGCGCGCGAGGAAGCGCCGGCATGGGAAGCGGGGGCCAAGGCCGCCGTCAACCGCATTTCGGCCAACATCAAGCCCAAGCGCAAGGTGGCTGCTCTTTTCAAGAGCACCTGAACCCGGCGAGCGTGGTGCGCAGCGAAGCTGCACACCCTACGAATTGACCCGGTAGGGTGTGCAGCTTCGCTGCGCACCACCACCGCCCTCACTCTCCCGGCGCCTGCGCCTGTTCGCACTTCTCCTGCACCAGCTGGTGCGCGCCCGCGCCGCTTTCGTCCAGCTTCAGCCCGCTGAGGCAGCCACCCCAGACGCAGCCCGTGTCCAGCCCGATCAGGTCGGGGCGCCGGAGATACCCGAGCGTGGACCAGTGTCCGAAGGCGATGCAGGTGCCCGCTGTGCGGCGGTCCGGCACATCGAACCAGGGCAGGGTTCCCGGTGGCGCCTGGCCCAGCCCTCCCGACGCGCGCAAGTCCATCACCCCTTCCGGCGTGCAAAAGCGCAAGCGCGTCAGCGCGTTGACGATCACGCGCAGCCGATCGGCCCCCGCCAGGGAGTCGCTCCAGTGGTCCGGCTGGTTGCCATACATCTGCCGCAGGAAGCCGGCCAGGCCGGCACCCCGCAGCACGGCTTCGACTTCGCCGGCCAGTGCCAGCACCTGTCGAAGGTCCCACTGCGGCAGCACGCCGCCGTGGACCATCAGGATGCCGTGCGCATGGATCGCCATCGAGCGGTGACTCAGCCAATCGAGCAGGGCGTCCCGGTCGGGCGCCTGCAGGACCTCGTCCATGGTGTCGTTGCGGTGCGGCGCGCGGTGGCCCTGCGCCACCGCCAGCAGGCTCAGGTCGTGGTTGCCCAGGAGGCAGCGGGCGGCGTCGCCGCAGGCCGCCAGCCGGCGCAGCACGGCGGCGGAGGACGGTCCCCGGTTGACCAGGTCGCCCAGCAGGTACAGGGTGTCGCGGCTGGGCGAGAAGGCTATCTTCGCCAGCAGGCGTGCCAGAGGTGCATCGCACCCCTGGATGTCACCGATCAGGTAGTGCGCCATGGAGGCTCAGGTAAAGTGCCGTCAATGGTTTCGATTCTGTCCTGATTCATGGATTTCCTGCTGATCGCGCTGCTGACCCTGCTCAACGGCCTGTTCGCGATGTCTGAAATGGCGCTCGCCTCGAGCCGCCGCGCGCGCCTGGTGACCATGGCGTCGGATGGTGATCGCGGCGCCGAAGCCGCGCTCAAGCTGATGGAGCAGCCTACCCGCTTCCTGTCGACGGTGCAGGTCGGCATCACTTCCATCGGCGTGATCAACGGCATCATCGGCGAGGCCGCCTTCAGCGCGAAGCTGGCGAGCATGCTGCAGGACTACGGCATGCCGCCGCGGCCGGCGTCGATCAGCGCCACGGCCATCGTGGTCGCGGTGATCACGTACGTCACCATCATCTTCGGTGAGCTGGTGCCCAAGCGCATCGGCCAGCTCTATCCGGAGAACGTGTCACGGCTCGCCTCCCGCCCCATGCGCTGGCTGTCGAAGGCGGCAGGCCCCTTCGTCAAGCTGCTCTCGGCGTCCACCCAGTTCATCTTGAAGATCCTGGCGATCGACACCACGGCGCGCCGGGGCATGACCGAAGAGGAGATCGCGCACAGCCTGGAAGAGGGCGTGGACGCCGGGGTCATCGAGGAGCAGGAGCACCAGATGGTGCGCAACGTCTTCCGGCTCGACGACCGGCCGCTGACCTCCATGATGGTGCCGCGCTCGGACGTGCAGTGGCTGGAAGGGACGATGAGCGTGCGCGAGGCGCTCACCCGCGCCGGCCAGGGCGACGCGCACTCCTGGTACCCGGTGTGCCGCGGCTCGCTCGACGACGTCGTCGGCCTGGTCAGCGTGTCGCGCCTGATTTCGCTCGGGCCCGCGCACGAGGGGCCGGTGGAGCCGCATGCGGTGCCGGCGGTGTTCGTGCCCGAAACGCTCAGCGGCATGGAGCTGCTGGAGCAATTCCGGCTGCAGGCCGCGCGGCTCGTGTTCGTGGTCGACGAATACGGCGTGGTGCAAGGCCTCATCACGCCGCACGACCTGCTGGAGGCGATCACCGGCGAGCTGCAGCCGCGGGCCGACACCGAGGCCTGGGCCACGCGCCGCGAGGACGGTTCGTGGCTGCTCGACGGGCTGATGCCCTTGTCGGAGCTCAAGGCACGGCTGGAGATCCGCGACCTGCCGGAAGAGGACAAGGGCCGCTACAACACGCTGGCCGGCTTGCTGCTCGCCGTCTCCGGGCACCTGCCCGCGGTCGGCGAATGCATAGACTGCGGCGACTGGGTGTTCGAGGTGGTGGACCTCGACGGGCGCCGCATCGACAAGGTGCTGGCCAAGGCGGTGCCGCAGCCGTCCGCAGCCGTGGTCGACGGCTGAAACGGCGAGGGGCGCGATGACCGATCTGGTGTATTACGAAAAACCGGTGCTGCTGGACCGCCAGAAGCATCGCAGCCGCCGCGTGCGGCCGGGCGCCAGCTTCGCATTCGCGCGGAAGGCCAATTGCGTCTATCTCGCCGGCGTCGAATTCAACGAAGCCTGCAAGGAATACGCGATCGTCTTCACCCGCTCCGGCGGCGGCAAGGTGGTGCCGGTGGTGATGCTGGGACTGCGGGCCCGCGAGAACCTGCTGGTGAACGCCGAGGACGGCTGGGACGCACGCTACATCCCGGCCTTCGTGCGCCGCTATCCCTTCGTGCTGGCCGAAGTGCCGGGGCAGTCACTGGCCGTGTGCATCGACGAAGCCTTCCCCGGCCTCAACGACAGCGAAGGCGAGCTCCTGTTCGACGCCGAGGGCAAGGACAGCGCCTACCTGCGCAACGCACTCGACTTCCTGGGGGACTACCAGCGCGAGCACCTGCGCACCGAGGCCTTCTGCCAGCGGCTGCAGCAGTCCGGGCTGCTGATGGAAATGAACGCGCGCGCCGACCTGGTCGACGGGCGCAGCTTCACCGTCAACGGCTTGCTGGTGGTCGACGAGAAAAAGCTGGCCGCCTTGCCGGATGCGACGGCGTTGTCCATGTTCCGCAGCGGCGAGCTGCACTTGCTGTCGATGCACCTGGTGTCGCTGTCGAACATGCAGCGGCTGATGGAGCGGATGGCGGCCCGCAAGTCGCCGATGGAGCCGGCGCCGCAGCCTGGCGCCTGAACGCGGGTGCTGGGGTGCTCAGGCCGGGGCGCGGGCGAAGCGCGCCGGGTTGATCACTTCCAGCGCGCCTTCGGCGAGCAGCTTGAGCAGCAGGTCGTCGAGCTGCTTGGGTGCCATGCGGCAACGGGCCAGCAGCCACTGGCGGTTGACGGGCTGGCTGCTCATGACGGACAGCATGCGGTAGACCTCGGCGGTGCGGCCGGACTCCGGCAGGTCGGGCCACGCCTTCAGCCGGAAGATCAGGTTGTTCTGCGGCACGGCGGCGCCGCTGAAGGGTCGGGTGGCTTCGAACGGGCTGGCGTCGGGAACCTCCCGGCGGCTCATCGCCGCCACCCGCTTGAGCATGTCAAAGGTCGATGTGAGCATGCATACAGTGTCTGCCGCGGATGAGCACTGCTGCTAAGGGAAACGCAAACCGGCCTATGGGTGCTTTTCCTACAAAGCGTTTTTTATGTAACAGCGCGGACCGTGGCCAGCCCCAGTGCCGTGAGCAGGAGCGATCCGACGAGGTGGGCGCACCCCAGTGCCAGCGCCCAGGCCAGGCGACCGTCCTGCAGGTGCGTCACCACCTCCGCTGAAAACGTCGAAAAAGTGGTCAGCCCGCCCAGCAGCCCGGTGATGACGAACAGCCGCACCTGCGGCGGCAGTTCCGGGTGCAGTGCCAGCCAACCGAGGGCTACGCCGACCGCATAGCCGCCGATCAGGTTGGCCGCGAGGGTGCCCAGCGGGAGCGCGGGCAACAGCGGATTCAGGTGCAGGGACAGCACCCACCGCAACAGGGCGCCGAGCGAGGCGCCGGCCCCGATCGCCACGATGGACAGCAGCATGCGGCCTTACACCGGCATCGCGGGATCTGCCGAGCCCGCCTCGTCGGGCGAGATGCGGTAGCCGACGCCGCGCACGGTCTGGATGATCATCTCTCCGAGCTTGCGGCGCAGGTGGTGCACATGCACTTCCACGGCGCTGCCGTCGCCCACGCGGTTGCCGCTGCGGGCCTGGATGTCGGCGCGGCTGAGGGTGCGGGGCCGGTCTTCGAGCAGCGCCAGCAGCACCGCGAATTCCTGCTCGGTCAGTTCGACCGTGGTGGCGCCCCGCTGCACCAGCCGGCTGTTCGGATCCATCACCAGGTCGCGGTAGGTGATCTGCCCCGCCGACAGCGTGGTGCGCCGCCGCAGCAATGCCCGCATCACCGCCGCCACCTCCTCGAGGTGCACTGGCTTGATCACATAGCCGTCCGCGCCGAGGTCCAACGCCGTCAGCCGCGTGCGCAGCTGCGAGCGCGCCGAGATCACCAGCACCGGCATCTTGGCATCGGGCAGTTCGCCGGCAGTGCAGCGCCGCAGCTTCTGCAGCAAATCGGTGCCCTCGCCATCGGGCAGGTTCAGGTCCAGCAGCAGGAAGTCGAAAGAGGCGGCGCGCAAGGCCTTCCACGCCGAGTCCAGGTCGCCACAGGCCTCGTGTTCCCAGTTCTGCCGGCGCACGAGGCCGCAAAGCATGGCGGAGGTGGTGGGGTCATCCTCGACGATCAGCACGCGTGTCATGTGCCGGGAGGATAGTGCAAACAGCGCACCCGCCCCTGCGCGGATGCGCTGCGTCCGGTGTTATTACGCGGTCAGGTCGGGCTTGAGCTCGTTGGCCGGGATGACGCCCTGGTCGCCGTCTTCGTACATCAGGTAGGCCGCATTGCCCATCATGCGCCAGCAGGCCTGGAAGCGCTGGCCCTGGAACACGGCGGAGGCGGCGCGGAATTCGGTCGCCATGCCGGGTTCGATCCGGCTCAGGACCAGTTCGCTCTTGCACGCGGCGTCGGACAGCCGGACGGAATCGTCACCCTGGCGGGCCACCAGGTCTTCGGCGAAGGCAGGAGCCACGGCGACGGTGGCGAGGGCGGCGCAGAACACGAGGGCTTTCATTCCATTTCTCCAAATGGCGAGCGCATCTGCAGTAACGGGATGAGACTTCAGGACTGCGCTACTGGCTGCCATCGTGCGGTTGGAGCACGGAGCAGCCTGTAGGACCTCCGGTGACGCCCCCGTGGGCCAAGCGCGTGTCACCGGTAAGGAGGCAGGCGCGGCGCCGGTGCCGCCGGCGTCCTGCGTTCACTCAGGACGCGTCGATGTCGGCCTTCATCGATTCGATCGCGCGCCTCGCATCCTCGACGGCGTCGGCTTCGAGCTTGCTGCTGCCCCAGCGCGGCTTGCCCTGGTAGCTGGACAGGACGGTCACGCGCTTGATCACCTTGCCCTGCAGCTTGATCGTGTAGTTCCCGTGGCGGTCGGCCTCGATCTCGTACGTGGGCCCTGCGCCCTCGTTGGGGGTGTACTCAACTTTCATGGCCTGATTGTGGCCTGCTTGCGTTAACCGTGCGTGATGTAGGCTGGCAGGACAGTTCCGCGGCACTCGCCGAAACCGATGCGGCGGTATCCGGGGCGCTCGCAAAACCCGCGCAGGATCACGGTGTCACCGTCCTGCAGGAAGGTGCGCTGCTCGCCGCTGGAAAGCTCGATCCGCTGCTTGCCCCCTTGCGAGAGCTCCAGCAGCGAGCCCGCCTGTTCCGGGCGCGGTCCGGACAGCGTCCCCGAGCCGAACAGGTCGCCGCTTTGCAGGCTGCAGCCGTTGACGGTGTGGTGGGCGACCAGCTGGGCGACCGTCCAGTACGCAGCGTCGGCGAAATTCGAGCGGCTGATGCAGTCGCCGGCATGGCCTGCCCGCGCCATCTGCGCGGTCTGCAGCCACACCTCCAGCTGGATGTCGAAGGCGCCGCCGGCCCGGTTGGCCTCGGAGTCGAGGTACGGCAAGGGATCGGGCTCGCCTTCGGCCCGGCTCCACGGCTTGCGAAAAGGCGCGAGCGCTTCCAGCGTCACCATCCAGGGCGACACCGTGCTGGCGAAGTTCTTCGACAGGAAAGGCCCGAGCGGCTGGTATTCCCAGGCCTGCAGGTCGCGGGCGCTCCAGTCGTTGAACAAGGCCAGGCCGAACACGTGGTCCTCGGCTTCCTCGATCGTGACGGGTTGGCCCTGCACGTTGGGCCGGCCGATGAAGATTCCCAGTTCCAGCTCGAAGTCCAGTCGCGCGCTCGGGTTCAGGGCCGGCTGCGCCGCATCCGGCGCCTTGGTCTGGCCCTTGGGGCGATGGAACGAGGCGCCGCTGGCGTTGATGGTGGACGCGCGGCCGTGGTAGCCGATCGGCACCCACTTGTAGTTCGGCAACAGCGGCGAGTCCGGCCGGAACTGCTTGCCGACGGCCGTTGCGTGGTGGATGCCGACGTAGAAGTCGGTGTAGTCGCCGATGTCGCACGGCAGTCCCAGCTGGACCTGCGATTGGGGCAGCAGCGCAGGCTCGAACTTCCCGCGCTCGGTGCTGCCTTCCTGCAGGCCATCGAGCATCTGGCGGCGCAGCACGCGCCGCTCGTAGGGCGACACGCGCAGCAGCCGCTTCATGTCGCCGTGCGGCAGCAGTCCCGCCGCTTCGATGTCCAGCACCTGGTCGCCGATGGCCACGCCGATGCGCCACGGTTCGCCTTCGCTGCGCCGGAAGCGGCCGAAAGGCAGGTTCTGGATCGGGAATTCGCTGGCCGGATCGTTGGCGCTGGCCACCCAGCTGCGCAGGGCCGGGTCGTTGCCGTCGGTGAGGGAGTCGGTCATCACGTGGCCTCTTCGACTTTCAGCACGCCGCGGCGGATCTGGTCGCGCTCCAGCGATTCGAACAGCGCCTTGAAGTTGCCGTTGCCGAAGCCGTCGTCGCCGGCGCGCTGGATGAATTCGAAGAACACCGGGCCCAGCATGGTCTCGGAAAAGATCTGCAGCAGCAGGCGCTTCTCGCCACCGGACGTGTCGCCGTCCAGCAGGATGCCGCGCGCCTGCAGTTCGGAGACGGGCTGGCCGTGCCCCGGCAGGCGCTCCTCCAGCATCTCGTAGTAGATGTCGTTGGGCGCCGTCATGAGTTGCACACCCGCCATCTGCAGGTCGTCGACTGTCTTGAGCAGGTCGTCGGTCAGCAGGGCGACGTGCTGTATGCCTTCGCCGCTGAACTTCATCAGGAACTCCTCGATCTGGCCGGAGGTCTTGCCCGATTCCTCGTTGAGCGGGATGCGGATCATGCCGTCGGGCGCGCTCATCGCCTTGGAGGTGAGGCCGGTGTATTCGCCCTTGATGTCGAAGTAGCGGATCTCGCGGAAGTTGAACAGCCGTTCGTAGAAGGCGGCCCAGTGCGCCATCCGGCCGCGGTAGACGTTGTGCGTCAGGTGGTCGACGACCTTCAGTCCGTGGCCCCTGGGGTGGCGCTCCACGCCGGGCAGCCATTCGAAGTCGATGTCGTAGATCGACTTGCCGTCCTCGAAGCGGTCGATCAGGTAGAGCGGCGCGCCACCGATCCCCTTGATCGCCGGCAGCCGCAGCTCCATCGGCCCGGTGGGGATCTCCAGCGGCTGCGCCCCGAGCTCCAGCGCGCGGGCGTAGGCCTTGTGGGCGTCCCGCACGCGGAATGCGAGGCCGCAGGCGGAAGGCCCGTGCTCCGCCGCGAAGTAGTAGGCGAGGCTGCGCGGCTCGCGATTGACGATGAAGTTGATGTCGCCCTGCCGGTACAGCAGGACGTCCTTGGAGCGGTGTTTCGCCACCAGCGAAAAGCCCATCTTCTCGAAGAGGGGCTCCAGCACATTCGGTTCGGGCGAGGCGAATTCGACGAATTCGAACCCCATCAGTCCCATCGGGTTGTCGTAAAGATCGGCCACGAGCAGGCTCCTGCAATAAAAAAGAAAAGGAAAAAAGACGAACGGCGAGGCCGCGGCGGGCGCCGCGGGGCGTGCGTCAGGCAGGAGGCGCGCAGGGCACCCCGCGCACGCTGCGCGCGAGGTGGTCGCCAAAGAAAAGTGCAAAGCCGTGCATTGGAGGACCGATTGTCGGCGCAGTCGGCGCCCGCGGCAACCAGTGGGATCGGCGGGCTGGACAGTCCGGCAAAAAAAAAAAGAACAACGGCTCAGCGTGAATTCCTTTACGCAGCCTTTGCTCGTCATCGGTGGCGTCCTACGCCCGGCGGGAGCGCACGCCTGCATCCTCTGCTGCGCGGGCCCCCGTCGTGGGTCCATTGGAGAAGGCATGAAGAAAAGAGAATTCCTGACCGGCATGGCAGCGCTCGCAATGAGCAGCGTCCTGATCCCCGCGGAAGCGCAAGTCGTCGTCCGCGTGGCGCCGCCGCCGCCGCGCCAGGAGCGCATGCCCGGCGAGCGTCGCGGCATGGCCTGGGTTCCCGGTTACTGGGACTGGAACGGCCGCCGCTATGTCTGGCGTGCCGGCCACTATGTGCGTGCTCGCCACGGCTACCGCTATCGCCCGGACGCCTGGGAAGAGCGCAACGGCTCCTACGTGCGCCGCCGTGGCGGCTGGGACCGCGATGGCGACGGCGTGCCGAACCGGCAAGACGCGCGCCCGAACAACCCGAACCGCAACTAAGCGCCTGGCAGTTCCCGCTTTCGCGGCGGGAACTGGCCCCGGCAGGGTTCGCGTTAGCATCGGCTGATGCGGATCCTGCTGGTGGAAGACGACAAGGTGCTGGCCGACGCGCTCTCGCGCGCGTTGGTGCAGTCCGCCCACGCCGTCGACAGCGTCTCGACGGGTGAAGAGGCCGACCAGGCGCTGGCCCTGGCGATCTACGACCTTGCCATCCTCGACATCGGCCTGCCCGGACTCAGCGGGCTGGACGTGCTGCGCCGTTTGCGCGCGCGCAAGTCCACCATGCCGGTGCTGATGCTCACCGCCTTCGACACGCTGGAAGACCGGGTGCGCGGCCTGGATCTCGGCGCCGACGATTACCTGGCCAAGCCCTTCGACCTCCCCGAGCTGGAGGCGCGAGTGCGCGCGCTGCTGCGCCGCGGCACCAATTCCACGCCTTACCTCGAACACGGGCAGTTGCGCTTCGACACCGTGGGGCGACGCGTGTTCCACGACAAGAAGGCGCTGGAACTGTCGCCGCGCGAGCTTGCCGTGCTGGAGCTGCTGCTGATGCGCGAAGGCCGCGTGGTCAGCAAGGAGCAGATGGTGAACCACCTGTACGGCTGGGGCGACGAGGTCGGCGCCAATGCGATCGAGGTGTACGTGTACCGGCTGCGCAAGAAGCTGGAGCC
>JAQGMY010000029.1 GCA_028292105.1 Ramlibacter sp. | reverse complement strand
GTCGCCGGCTGGACCTGCCTCGATGTCGGCCAGTCCACCGGCGGCTTCACCGATTGCCTGCTGCAGCACGGCGCGGCCAGGGTGACCGGCATCGATGTCGGCCACGGCCAGTTGCACGACAAGCTGCGGCACGACCCGCGTGTCACGGTGCTGGAAAAGATCAATGCCCGCGACCTGTCGGCGCAGCAGGTGGGGCGGGATTTCGACTTGGTGACGGGCGATCTCTCCTTCATCTCCCTGACGCTGGTGTTGCCGGCGCTGGTTCCCTTGCTCAAGCCTGGTGGGCAGCTGTTGATGCTCGCCAAGCCGCAGTTCGAACTGCAGCCGGGCCAGATCGGCAAGGGCGGTGTCGTGCGCGACGCTGGCCTCTACGCGCAGGTCGAGCAGCGGCTGCGCGGGTGTTGCACCGAAGTCGGCCTGGAGGTGGCCGGCTGGCACGCCAGCCCCATCACCGGCGGCGACGGCAACCGCGAATTCTTCCTTCATGCCACGACCAGGAGCCACTGATGCTTCCCCTGAGCCTGGAATTCTTCCCGCCCAAGACGGCGGAAGGCAGCGAGAAGCTGCGTGCGGTGCGCCAGCAGCTGTATGCGCTGCGGCCGGAGTTCTGCTCCGTCACCTACGGCGCCGGCGGCTCCACCCACAGCGGCACCTTCACGACCGTCAGCGAGATCCTCGCCGAGGGGATGAGCGCGGCCAGCCACTTCTCCTGCATAGGCGCCACCCGTGCGCGGGTGCGCGACCAGCTGGCGCAGCTGCAGGCATTGGGCGTGAAGCGCCTGGTGGCGCTGCGCGGTGACATGCCGAGCGGCTATGGCATAGGCGGCGAGTTCCAGTACGCCAGCGACCTGGTGGAATTCATCCGCGCCGAGACCGGCGACGCCTTCCGCATCGAAGTCGCCTGCTATCCCGAAGTGCACCCTCAGGCCAAGTCGCCGCAGTCGGACCTGCAGGCGTTCGTGACCAAGGTGCGCGCCGGTGCCGACTCGGCGATCACGCAGTATTTCTTCAACAGCGACTCGTACTTCCGCTTCGTCGACGACGCCCGCAAGTTGGGCGTGGACGTCCCCATCATTCCGGGCATCATGCCGATCGTGAATTCCAGCCAGCTGCTGCGCTTCTCGGATGCGTCCGGCGCGGAAGTGCCGCGCTGGATCCGGCTGCGGCTGCAAAGCTTCGGCGACGACACCGCCTCGATCAAGGCCTTCGGGCTCGACGTGGTGGCGGACCTGTGCGAACGGCTCGAGCGCGGCGGCGCCAGCTGCCTGCACTTCTACACGATGAACCAGGCGGCAGCCACGCTCGCGATCGTCGAGCGCATCGGGGGCTGAGCGGCGCATCACGCAGGGCGCGGCATGCCACGGCCTGGCTCGCGCGTTGCACCGCCCGGTCTTCGCCGTACTTGCTAAGCTGGCGGCATGAAGGCAAGCATCGCTGCTCTAGCTGCTGTCCTCGGGCTGCAGGCCTTCGCCGCCGGGCCTGGTGACTGCGGCTTGGGCGACGTGCCACGGGAGGCGCTGCTGCGGGTGAACGCGGCCCGCAGTGCGGGGCATCGTTGCGGCTCTCGTGCGATGCCGCCGGTGCCTGCCGTCGCGTGGGACGTCTCGCTGTATGCCGCAGCCAGCAGCCATTCGCACGACATGGCGCGGCGCCACTATTTCGACCACCGCAGTCCGGAAGGTCATGGCGTGCGGCAGCGGGCGCTGGCGCATCGCTATCCCGCCCGTGTGATGGGGGAGAACATCGCCACCGGCGACACCACTGTTGCCCAGGCGATGCAGAGCTGGCTCGCCAGCGCCGAGCACTGCCAGAACCTCCTCGACCCCGAGTTCAAGGATGTCGCCGTCGCGTGTGCGCGCCAGCCGGGTCCGGAGTTGCGGACCTACTGGACCATGGTGCTCGGGAGCAAGCGCTAGCCGCCCGCTTCCACCACCTGGCCCTGGCCGCGCCCGCGGCCCAGCACTTCCAGCACCGCCGGCAGCGCCTGCTGCAAGGCGGCCTTGAGCGTGTGCGGCGGATTGACGATGAAGACGCCGCTGGCGGTGAGGCCGGGGCGCCTGGTCGGCTCGCCAGGGGTCAGGCTCTTGGCGCGCTCGGGCGACTGGCCGATGTTCAAGGTCGCGTGCAGCCAGGGCTTGCCGGCCTGGTTGGACAGCGTCTTCAGCCGCCGCGGCAACTCGTGCGCTTCGGGCCGCGGGATCACCGGATACCAGACCATGTAGGTGCCGGTGGCGAATTTCTTGAGGGAGTCCTGGATGCAGAGCGCCACGCGGCCGTAGTCGTTCTTGATCTCGTAGCTGGGGTCGATCAGGACCAGGCCCCGCCGCTGCACGGGCGGCAGCAGGCCGCGCAGGCCCTCGAAGCCGTCTTCGCGCTTGATCGTGACCTGGCGGCCGGCGTTCAGCTGCTCGACGTGCGTGGCCAATGACTTGCTGTCGGTCGGATGCAGTTCGAACAGGGACAGCCGGTCCTTCACGTCCTGGCGCAGCAAGGCCTGGCTCACGAACGGCGAGCCCGGGTAGATGCGCGGCTTGCCCTTGGGGTTGAAGGTGGCGATCAGTTCCAGGTAGTCCGCCACCAGCGGCGGCGGTTCGGCGGCCAGCGGGCTGGCCAGCAGCTTCAGGATGCCGTCCTGGGCTTCGCCGGAGGTGTCGGCGAATTCGGAATCGAGGCGGTAGAGCCCGGCCCCCGCGTGGGTGTCGACCACCGAGATCGGGGTCGGCTTGGCCGTGAGATGCTTGACGACCGCGATGAGCACCATGTGCTTGAGGACGTCTGCGTGGTTGCCGGCATGGAAGCCGTGGCGGTAGCTGAACATCCCTGGATGGTACTTCGCAGGTGCCCGTCGAGGAGGGCGCGCGTCGGGTTGTCGTGGCACCTCCTTCGACCACCTTGGACGTGGGAAGAATTATTCGTATAATGCCGGGTTCCGCAGCGCATTAGTGGCCCCGCGACGGAATGACCAGGAAAGGATCCGTCCGGCCCTGCGAACCCCCACCTAAGAGATCCCCGCCAGAGGGACACCGACCGTGGAAAAGGGCCCGCCAAACCAGGAAACCTCATGTCTTCGACCTATACCGTCAGCGCCAAACCGGCTGACGTGAAGCACGAGTGGTTTGTGATTGACGCCACCGATATGGTGCTCGGACGGGTAGCCAGCGAAGCTGCCCTCCGTCTGCGCGGCAAGCACAAGGCCATTTACACGCCTCACGTCGATACCGGCGACTTCATCGTCGTCATCAACGCCTCCAAGCTCCGGGTCACCGGCGCGAAAGAGACCGACAAGATCTACTACCGCCACACCGGCTACCCGGGTGGCATCCGCCAGCAGACCTTCAGGGAAATGCAGGCCAAGCATCCCGGCCGTGCGCTCGAGAAGGCCGTCAAGGGCATGCTGCCCAAGGGCCCGCTGGGCTACGCCATGATCAAGAAGCTCAAGGTCTACGGTGGCGCCGAGCACCCGCATACCGCGCAGCAACCCAAGCCGCTGGAAATTCCTGGAGCATCCAAATGATCGGTGATTGGAACAACGGCACGGGCCGTCGCAAGAGCAGCGTTGCCCGCGTGTTCATGAAAAAGGGCACCGGCAAGATCACGATCAACGACAAGGACATCCAGGAGTACTTCGGCCGGGAGACCTCGATCATGATCGTGAAGCAGCCGCTGGTGCTGACCACGAACACCGAAGCGTTCGACATCAAGTGCAACGTGCACGGTGGCGGTGAGTCCGGCCAGGCCGGCGCCGTGCGCCACGGCATCACGCGCGCCCTGATGGACTACGACGCGACGCTCAAGCCGGCGCTGTCCGCAGCCGGCTTCGTGACCCGCGACGCGCGCGAAGTGGAACGCAAGAAGGTCGGCCTGCACTCCGCACGCCGCCGCAAGCAGTTCTCCAAGCGTTAAGCACATGCTTGACCAAAAAGCCCGGCTCTGCCGGGCTTTTTTGCTTTTGGCGGCGAAAAGGTGTTGTCCGACATGAACCGCCACAAACTCTCCCTTGCTGCCGGGCGGATGTTTAGGCAGAGTCCTCATCCATGCGTTTAAAGCTGCTCAGGCGCCGGCTGACGATCAGCGCCCCCCGGATGAAGGTGCGCAGCGCCACGCCCTGGCCGCTGCGCTGGGCGGCTGCCGCCATCGTCCTCGGGTTCTGCGGGGCCATCAGCCTGTGGGCTTTCGAACTCGGCAAGGACATCGCAGGTGTCGACCGTGTTTCGAAGGACGAATTGCTGCAGTTGCGCGACGACGTGGCGAAACTGCGACTGGAGCGCGACCGCGTCCAGTCCATCCTCAACACCTCCGGCAGCGCGATCACGGTGGAGCGGGCGACCCAGGAGCGCCTGGCGACCCGGATCCGCGTGCTGGAAACGGAGAACCGCACCCTGCGCCAGGACCTCGGCTTCTTCGAGAAGCTGATGCCCGCGAGCGGCGCCGAAGGCGTGGCGATCCGCGGCTTGCAAGCCGAAGTGCTGGCGGGTACCCAGCTGAAATGGCAGGTGCTCGTGATCCAGGCGGGCAGGAACGCGCCGGAGTTCCGCGGCAAGCTGGAAGTGAACTTCTCCGGCACCATGGACGGCAAGCCCTGGATGATGCCGCTGCCGGAAGGACCCCAGGCCCTGCAGTTCCGCCAGTACCGGCGCGTCGAGGGCATGGTCGACCTGCCGCCGCAGGCGATCGTCAAGAATGTCTCCGCCCGGGTGGTGGAGGGCTCGATCAGCCGGGCCGTGCAGAACGTTTCTTTGTAGCAAGTTGATCAGTCGTCGAGGAGCATCCCCTATGTTCGGTAAGAAAGCCCAGCCCCCCATCAAGAGCCTGATCGCGGCCGGCACGCGCATCGAAGGCAACATGAAGTTCAACGAAGGCCTGCGGGTCGATGGCGAGGTCTTCGGTGACATCCTGGCCACCCCGGACGAATCCGGCAGCAGCCTGCTGGTGATCTCGGAGGCGGCGGTCGTGCAGGGCGCGATCACCGCCGACCACGTGATCATCAACGGCACGGTGCGCGGCCCGGTCAATGCCAAGGAGCTGCTGGAGCTGCAACCGAAGGCCAAGATCGAGGGCGACGTGTCCTATGTCGCGCTTGAAATGCACCAGGGCGCCGTCATCTCTGGTCAGCTGCGTCCGTTGATGGCCAATGCCAGCGCCGACGCCGGCAGCGAAGAAAAGCCCTTGTTGAAACTGGCGACAAAGAGCGGCTGAATGTCGTGGCTGGGCCGACTGTCGTAACATAGGGCCAGCCCCCTTAGGAAGGACCCCCCATGAGCGCAGTAGCCGAGAACGTCTCCACCGAAATGCCCCAGCCGTTGCTGTTCACGGACAGCGCAGCGGCCAAGGTGGCAGACCTGATTGCCGAAGAAGGCAATCCGGACCTGAAGCTGCGCGTGTTCGTCCAGGGAGGCGGCTGCTCCGGCTTCCAGTACGGCTTCACCTTCGACGAAGTGGCCAACGACGACGACACGGTCATGACCAAGAACGGCGTGTCCCTGCTGATCGACGCGATGAGCTACCAGTACCTCGTCGGCGCCGAGATCGACTACAAGGAAGACCTGCAGGGCGCCCAGTTCGTGATCAAGAATCCGAACGCGACCACCACCTGCGGCTGCGGCTCGAGCTTCACGGCCTAAGCCGGGTAGACGGCACCCAGCACACGGGCGCCTCTGGCGCCCGTCGTGCTTTGCAGCTCCAGTTTCTCGCCGCGCAGGCACTGCCGCGCCAGCCAGGCGAAGGCGGCGGCTTCGACCTGCAGCGGCGGCAGGCCGGCTTCCTGGCTTGAAATCACCTGCGCCTGCGGCATCAAGGCCTGCAGGCGCTGCATGAGGTGACCGTTCAGGGCGCCGCCGCCGCAGACGATCAGCCGTTGCAGGCCGACTGCGTAGCATGACGCGTCCGCCGCGCAGGCCCGCGCGG
>JAQGMY010000028.1 GCA_028292105.1 Ramlibacter sp. | reverse complement strand
ACAACGGCTATTCGGCCGCCACCGGCGGGCAGGACGTGCTGTCGTCCAGGGCGACCAGCCCGATCCGCAGCACCAACAACAGCATCGAGTCGGCGGTGCGCGGCGTCGGCGTGCGCTGGATCCGCACGATCGGCAACACCTACGACATCGGCCGCATGCGCGACACGCTGCGCGAGGCGCTGACCACCCGTGAGCGCGGTCCGAAGGTGATCGTCGCCTCCAGCGAGTGCATGCTCAACCGCCAGCGGCGCGCAAAGCCGCAGGTGCGCAAGGCGATCAGCTCGGGCAAGCGCGTTGTGCGCGATCGTTTCGGCGTCGATCCCGACACCTGCACCGGCGACCACTCGTGCATCCGGCTTTCCGGTTGCCCCTCCCTGACCATCAAGGACAACCCCGATCCGCTGCGGCGCGACCCGATCGCGGCGGTGAAGGACAGCTGCGTCGGCTGCGGCGTCTGCGGCGAAGTGGCGCATGCCGCGGTGCTGTGCCCGTCGTTCTACCGCGCCGGCATCATCAACAACCCCACCCGCTGGGACCGGTTGCGCCAACGCGTGGGCGGCGCGGTCATCGGCTGGCTGCAGGACCGCATCGAGCGCCGCCTGCAAGGGTTGGCCGCATGAAGCCGCCACGCGCGATCACCATCGCCCTGTTCGCCATGGGCGGCGAGGGCGGCGGCGTGCTGGCCGACTGGCTCGTCGACCTCGGCGAGGCCAACGGCTACGTGGCGCAGACCACTTCCGTGCCGGGGGTGGCGCAGCGCACTGGCGCCACCGTGTACTACATCGAACTGTTCCCGCAGTCCCAGGTGCCCGCGGGCGCACACCCGGTGCTGGCGCTGGCGCCGGTGCCAGGCGAAGTCGACATCGTGCTCGCGTCCGAGCTGATGGAGGCCGCGCGCGCCCTGCAGCGCGGCCTGGTGACCGCGGACCGCACCGTGCTGGTCGCCTCCACCCACCGCGTCTATTCGATGACGGAGCGCACCGCCATGGGCGACGGCCGGGTCGACGCCGACAAGATCCTGGCGGGCGCCAAGGCCGGCGCCCGCACGCTGGTGGCCGGCGACTTCGGCGCACTGGCCGACCAGGCCGGCACGCCTATCGGCCCGGCCCTGTTCGGCGCGCTGGCTGCGTCGGGCGCACTGCCTTTCACCCGCGAACAATGCGAGGACGCCATCCGCCGCGGCGGTGTCGGCGTGGCAGCGAGCCTGAAGGCGTTCGCCGCCGGAATGGCGCTGGCGCAGCAGGGCGCCGCCGCCGCGGTGCAGCCGGCAGTGCCGCTCACGCCGCTGGGCGACAAGCTGCGCGCGCTGGCCGCTCGCATTGCCAGCGACTTCCCGCTGTCCGCGCACGCCACGTTGCGCGCTGGCGTCCTGCGGCTGGCGGACTACCAGGACGTCGCCTACGCGGCCGACTACCTGGACCGGTTGGCGCCGCTGCGCGCCGCAGCGCCGGAACTGCTGGACGAAACCGCCCGCCATCTGGCACTCTGGATGTCCTATGAGGACACCATCCGCGTGGCCGACCTGAAGACCCGCCGCTCCCGCTTCGAGCGGGTGGCCGGCGAGGTCAAGCTCGATGCCGCGCAACAGCTGGAGATTCGCGAGTTCATGCACCCGCGGCTGGAAGAGATCGCCGACACCTTGCCGGCGGCGCTGGGCCGCTGGCTGCTGGCAACGCCGTGGGCGCGCGGCTTCGTCGGCCGCTTCACCCGGCGCGGCCGCGTGGTGACCACGAGCTCGCTGGGGGGCTACCTGCTGCTGTACGGCATCGCGGCGCTGCGGCCGCTGCGGCGCAGTTCGCTGCGCTTCCATACCGAGCAGCAGCGCATCGGCGACTGGCTGGCTTGCATCGCCCGGCTGGAGCCCCTGCGGCCGGACCTCGCGCTCGAAGTCGCGCGCGCCCAGCGCCTGGTCAAGGGCTATGGCGACACGCATGCGCGTGGCTGGGGCAATTTCCAGCGCCTGATGGCCGTGCTGCCGCAGCTGGAGACGCGACCCGACGGCGCCGGCCAGCTGCGCGCGCTGGGGCAGGCCGCGCTGGCCGACGACAGCGGCGCGGCGCTCGACCAGTTGCTGGCCGCCTGAACCGGGCCTCGCACAGATTTTTCACAACCAGAACCGGGAGACAAGCCCATGAAGATCAGCATCCTCGAGCGCACCGCCATCATGCTGGCGGCGGCCACCCTGTCCTGCGCGGCGGCCGCGCAGGAGACCACGCTGCGGCTGGTCAGCGCGTTCGCCGAGAACGGCATCTACGTGCAGCGCCTGCAGCCGTGGATCCAGAAGGTCAACGCCGAAGGCAAGGGCGTGCTGCAGATCAACTTCATCGGCGGACCCAAGGCGATCCCGACGTTCGAGGTCGGCAACGCGGTGAAGACCGGCGTGGTCGACATGGCCTTGTCGACCGGCGCGTTCTACACCAACGTGATGCCGGAAGCCGATTTCCTGAAGCTCACGCAGGTCAGCGTGGCCGAGCAGCGCAGGAACGGCGCCTTCGACGCCATCAACAAGGTGTGGAACGAGAAGGGCAACATGCAGTACCTGGCGCGGATGGTGGAGAACCAGCCGTTCCATATCTACACCAACAAGAAGATCGACAAGCCCGACCTGGCCGGCCAGAAGATCCGCATCACCCCGGTGTACCGGGACTTCTTCCAGGCCCTCAACGCCAACGTGATCACCACGCCGCCGGGCGAGGTGTACACCGCGCTGGAGCGTGGTGTGGTCGACGGCTACGGCTGGCCGATCGGCGGCATCTTCGACCTGAACTGGCAGGAGAAGACCAAGTACCGCGTCGACCCCGGCTTCTACGACGCCGAGGTGTCCCTGATCATGAACCTGCCGGCGTACCGCAAGCTCACCCAGCCGCAGCGCGACTACCTGCAAAAGCAGTTGCTGGCGCTGGAGGCGCAGAACACCTTCTGGAACAAGTACACCCTCGATGAGGTCGCGCGGCAGGACAAGGCCGGCATCCAGGCCATCAAGTTCGATGCGGCGACCTCCAAGGCGTTTGTGGACAAGGCCTACCAGGTCGGCTGGGCCAGTGCCGAGAAGCAGAGTCCCGACATCGCGGCGCGCTTCAAGGCGCTGTTCTCGCGCAAGTGAACGGCGCGGGCTCCAGGGCCTACGGCAAGCTGCTGGCGGGCCTGGCGCTCGTCGGCTGCGCCATCCTGTTTGCCATGATGCTGGTGATCGTGGCCGACGTGACGCTGCGCAACATCGCTTTGCCCGGCATGCCGCGGGGACTGGCCTGGAGCAACGAGGTGTCGGAGCTGATGCTGTACCTGCTGACGATGTGCGTCGCACCGTGGCTGCTGCGGCAGGGCCAGCATATCCGCGTCGACATCGTGCTGCAGGCGATCCCCCGGCGTGTCGCCTGGGGGCTGGAGTGGGTGGGCGACCTGCTCGGGCTCGCCTGCTGCCTGTTCATGACCTGGTATGGCTCCAAGGCCGCCTGGGCCAGCTACGCCGGCGGCGCGCTGAACATCAAGACGCTGGTGACGCCGGAGTGGTGGTCGCTGGCGCCGCTGCCGCTCGTGTTCGCCCTGCTCGCCATCGAGATGGTGTTCCGCATGCGGCGCCTGTACGAAGGCGAGCGCGGGCCGCGCCACGACGCCGTGAGCGCCGCCTGATGCGGCGGCCCGCATGACGGGGTGGGTGCTCGGGGCCTGGCTGATGCTGGGCGGCTCCACCGTGCTGCTGTTCATCGGCATGCCGGTGGCGCTGACCTTCATCACGGTCAACATCGTCGGCGCCTGGCTCTACATGGGCGGCGAGGCGGGGCTGTCGCAACTTGCGCGCAGCAGCGTCAACTCGGTGACCTCCTTCTCCCTCACGCCGATCCCGCTGTTCGTGCTGATGGGAGAGATCCTGTTCCATACCGGGCTGGCGCTGAAGGTCATCGAAGGCATAGAGCGGCTGATCCGCCGCGTGCCCGGGCGCCTGGCGGTGGTCGCGGTGGTCGCCGGCACCGTGTTCTCGGCGATCTCCGGTTCGACCATTGCGACCACGGCCATGCTGGGCTCGCTGATGCTGCCGGTGATGCTGGCCAAGGGCTACCACCCCACGCTTGCCACCGGGCCCATCATGGCGATCGGCGCGGTGGACATGCTGATCCCGCCGTCAGCGCTGACCGTGCTGCTCGGCTCGCTGTCGGGGATCTCGATCTCCAAGCTGCTGATCGGCGGCGTCGTGCCCGGCGTGGTGCTGTCCGTCGCCTTCGTGCTGTGGATCGTGCTGCGCGTGCGCATCACGCCGGCGCTGGCGCCGGCCACCGACGACGAGCCGGGCTACACCGGCTGGGAGCGCTGGCGGCCCTTCTTCCACTACGTCCTGCCGACCTTGTCGATCTTCGCGGTGGTGGTCGGGGCCCTGGCGCAGGGCTGGGCCACGCCGACGGAATGCGCCGCGCTCGGCGCCTTCGCCACGCTGTTGCTGGCCGCGGCGTACCGGTCGCTGACCCTCGATGCGCTGGTCAAGGCCCTGAAGGGAACGGCGGGCATCTCCGGGATGATCCTCTTCATCATCCTCGGTGCGACGACCTTCGCCCAGATCCTGTCCTTCTCCGGCGCCAGCAACGGGCTGGTGCAGGTCATCACCGGCCAGGGCCTGTCCACGCCGATGATCGTCGTCGGAATGATGCTGATGCTGATCTTCCTGGGCATCTTCGTCGACCAGGTCAGCATGATGATGATCACGCTGCCGATCTTCATGCCGGTGGTGCAGTCGCTCGGCATCGACCCGATCTGGTTCGGCGTGATGTTCCTGATCTGCATGCAGCTGGGGCTGCTGCTGCCGCCGCACGGGCTGCTGCTGATGACGATGCGCGGGGTGGCGCCGCCGGAGGTGACGATGGCGCACATTTTCCGCGCCGTCGTGCCCTACGTGGTCATGAGCCTGCTGCTGCTGCTGGCGGTGTTCTGGTTCCCGGCCATCGCAACCTGGCTGCCGGCCCGCATCGGCTAGCCGCCGCCGTCAGCTCGCGTCCCCGCCATCGGCGCCTGGGCCAGCAGGTCGGGCGTGATGTCACTCACTTCGCGCAGCCCCATCAATCCCATCTCGCGCTCGATCTCGGCGTGCAGCAGCCCCAGCGCTTGCGCCGCGCCGCGCTGGCCGGCCAGCGCGGTGCCGAACAGCGTCGGCCGTCCGACCAGCACCGCCCGGGCGCCGAGCGCCAATGCCTTGATCACGTCGCTCCCCCGGCGCACGCCGCTGTCCATCAGCACGGTGGCACGGCCGCCGACCGCGTCCACGATGCGCGGCAGCACGGCGACGGGCGCTTCGGTGCTGTCCACGGTGCGGCCCCCGTGGTTGGAGACCACCACCGCATCCGCGCCCAGCTCCACCGCGCGCCTGGCATCCTCCGGGCGCAGGATGCCCTTGATGATCAAGGCGCGCGGCCAGAGGCGGCGCAGCGTCCTCACGTCGTCCCAGCTCAGATCCTCGCAACGTCCCGCCGCCTTTGCCGTGGCGAAGCGGGTGACGGTGGTCCGCAGTTCGGGCGGGTAGTTCTCGTATTTCGGCAGGCCGGTGCCGAGCACATAGCGCAGCAGCACGCTGGCCATCCAGCGCGGATGCAGCGACATGTCCACGAGCGATCGCGGTGTCACCCGGAACGGGAGCGCGAAGCCGTTGCGGGCGTTGTACTCGCGGTTGGGCGTGACCGGGCAGTCGGCAGTGAGCACCAGCGCTTCGAAGCCGAGCCGCTCGGCCCGCGCCACCATCGCGTGCGAGATCGACCGGTCGACGAACATGTTCAGCTGGAACCACAACCGGCCCTTGACCTCGGACGCGATCGTCTCCATCGAGGTCATGGCGGCGGTGGCCAGCGTGAAGGGCACGCCGGCAGCGGCGGCGGCCCGGGCCAGCTCCAGTTCGCCCTGGTACCAGACCAGGCCCGCCGAACCCGTGGGGGCGACAGCCACCGGCATGGCCAGCGGCGTGCCGAACAAGGTGGTGGCGCACGTGCGGCCGGCGACGTCGCGCAGCGCATGGGGACTCAGCTTCACGCGACCGAACGCTTCGCGGTTCTCGCGCAGCGCCAGTTCGTCCTCGACGCCCCGGTCTATGTACTCGAACACGCCGCGCGGGAGGCGGCGGCGGGCCAGCTCACGCAGGTCGTGCAGGTTCTGTGCTTCCATGCCGGTGGCGATCAGGCCGGGCCCGGCACCCGACCCAGCTCGGCCAACGCATGCACGCCGGGATCGTGGGTCCCCGCTTCCATCTCCTTGACCATGCGCCAGACCTGTTCGTTCAAGGGCACGGCGCGACCGATCTGGCTGGCCTTGCGGGCCACATAGCCGTTGATGTGATCCACCTCGGTGCGGCCGCGCGCCTCGAAGTCCGCGACCATCGAGAGCCGGCGCGACCCCAGGCCATCGCCGTGCGCCCGCAGTGCCTGGTGCAGTTGCTGCGAGTTTTCGGCATCGCGCGCGGTCCATACCGGCGTGGGCACCTCCAGCACCGGCTCCGGTTCAATCCCCAGCGCCACTGCGGTGCCGAGGATCTCGCGGGCCAGGCGAATGATCAGGCGGCGCGCATCTTCGCGTGCATGCAGTTGCTGCGCGGTGAGGCCGGTGAGCAGCAGCAGCGTGTTTCCGGTGGCGTTGAGCATCAGCTTCATCCAGCGGTAGCCCACCAGGTTGTAGGTGGGCGAGGACGTGCCGCAGGCGCTGAAGAGCGCCACGATCTCGTCCAGCCGGGGACTGGTCCCGCCCACGAGCTCGCCCGTGCGTAGCACGTCGGCGCCCGGCAGCTCCAGCACGTGCGCGGGAGCGACGAGCCTGGCGCCGAACACGAGCGAGCAGCCGAGGGTGCGCTGTGCACCGACCGCCTGCGCGAGCGCATCCTCGTTGACGCCGGTCTGGACGGACACGACGCAGCCATCGTCCTTCACCAGCCGCTGCACCAGCCCAAGCACGGCCTGCGTGTCGTCGCTGCGGACCGCCAGCAGCACGATGTCGAAACGCGGTAGCGCCTCTTTCGTCTGGTATTCGTGCGCCCTGACCGGATAGC
>JAQGMY010000496.1 GCA_028292105.1 Ramlibacter sp. | reverse complement strand
GGCTTCTGGCCGGCGATCTTGGTCAGGTCGCCCACGGCGTTGTCCATGACCTTCTTGTCGGCGACCGCTTCGCTCACACCCATGTTCAGGGTGATCTTGGTGATGCGGGGCACCTGCATCGGCGACTTGTAGCCGAACTTCTCGGTGAGTTCCGGCGCGACCTTGTCGCGGTAGATTTCTTGCAGACGGGTCGTCATGTCATGCCACCTTGATTGCTTCGCCGGACGACTTGAAAACGCGGCTGCGCTTGTCGCCATCGGTCTTGATGCCGACGCGGTCGGCCTTGCCGGTGGCGGCATTGAAGATCGCCACGTTGGACTGGTGGATCGGCATGGACTTCTCCACGATGCCGCCGGTCGAGCCCTTCATGGGGTTCGGCTTGGTGTGCTTCTTCACCAGGTTGATGCCTTCGACGACGAGATGCTCGTCATCCTTGCGCAGCACGACACGGCCGCGCTTGCCCTTGTCTTTGCCGGCCAGCACGATGACTTCGTCACCCTTGCGGATCTTGTTCATGGCGCTTCCTTACAGGACTTCGGGAGCCAGGGACACGATCTTCATGAACTTCTCGGTGCGCAGCTCGCGCGTGACCGGTCCGAAGATGAGGGTGCCGATGGGCTCCAGCTTGTTGTTGAGCAGCACGGCGGCATTGCCGTCGAACTTGATGAGGGAGCCATCGCTGCGGCGGATGCCCTTGGCGGTGCGGACCACCACGGCGCTGTAGATCTCGCCTTTTTTGACGCGACCGCGCGGCGCGGCTTCCTTGATGCTCACCTTGATGACGTCGCCGACGCTGGCGTAGCGACGCTTGGAGCCGCCGAGCACCTTGATGCACAGGACGGACTTCGCGCCGGTGTTGTCGGCGACTTCGAGCCGAGATTCAGTCTGGATCATTTCGTATATTCCCAACTTGTCCCGAACGCACCCTTCAAGGACTATTCCTTTCAGGACATCGGGGCAGTCTTGGTCCCGCCGTCACCGGGGCTGCCTGCTGGCGGCCCCGACTCCGTCTGGGTGGATGTTTTCTTCGCCAAAGACGAAGGAAACGAAGATTGCAACTAGCTTGTGGTCCCGCCTGGTAAAAGGCGAGCCCGCGATTATGGCAGATTGACAGGCTTTGTCAAATGGCCCTGTAGGCCGAGGTCTTCAGGTCGGCATGCGTAGGTAGCTGGCGGCCAGTTCGCGGAACTCCGCCAGCTTCGGGTCGGTGCCGGTTTCTTCCTGCAGCAGCGCCCCGACCTCCGCCGCCAGCGACGCGGCTTGGGCGGCGTCCAGGAACAGGAGGAGATGCCGCCGGGCCAGCACGTCTTCGACCGTTCGGGCGTATTCGTGGCGGGCGGCGAAGCGGACCATCGCCGCCGTCAAGCCGCCGCCCAGATGGCGCTCGGCACCCGGGAGGGACTCGACTTCCCCGGCTTCGGTTCCATATAAATGAACACCCGGCGCGGCGCTGAGGGAAGTAGTGGTGGCGCCGGGCGGCGGGGCACCGACCAGCCGCAAGTCAGCAGTTACTCCGGCGGCAACCCTGGGCAGCAGACCAGCCGAGAAGCACTTTTCCAGGACATCCTCGGCCATCGCCCGGTAGGTGGTCCACTTGCCGCCTGTCACGGTGACCATCCCGCTGCGGCTGACCAGCACCGTGTGTTCGCGGCTGATCGCCTTCGTCTGTTCGGCCTCGTCGCCATCCGGACGCACCAGCGGTCGCAGGCCGACCCAGAGGCTGCGGATGTCTTCCCGCCGCGGTGCCCGGACCAGGTAGCGGGCCGCCTCGCTCAGGATGAAGTCCAGCTCTTCCCTGAAGGGTCGTGGCTCGCGCGGGAGATCGCCGCGCGGGGTGTCGGTCGTCCCCAGGATCAGCTTGCCGAGCCAGGGAACCCCGAAGAGGACCCGGCCGTCGGCCGTCTTCGGCACCATCAAGGCGTGGCTGGCCGGCAGGAACTCCCGGTCGACGACGGCGTGCACGCCCTGGCTGGGCGCGACCATCGGCCTGGAGGAGCGGCCCAGTGCCTGCGCGTCCTGTTGCCGCAACTGGTCGACCCAGACGCCGGTCGCATTCACCACGCAGCGGGCGCGCACCGTCTGCTCGCGGCCGGTTTCCGTGTCGCGGCAGCTCACGCCGATGAGCTTGCCTTCCGAATGCAGCAGGCCGGTGACCTCGCAGTAATTGACCAGCAGGGCGCCCCGCGTCGCCGCAGTGCGCGCCAGCGTCAGCGCCAGCCGGGCGTCATCGAACTGGCCGTCCCAGTACTTGACGCCACCCCTCAGGCCGTCCTGGCGTGCCGTCGGCAGGCAGTCCAGGGTTTCACGCCGGCTGAGGAATTCGGTGGCGCCGAGCCCGGCGGATCCCGCCAGCGCGTCGTACACCTTCAGGCCGGCGCCATAAAACGGCTTCTCCCAGACCTTGTACGAAGGCATGACGAAAGGCAGCGGCTGCGCCAGGTGCGGCGCGTTGTGCAGCAGCCGGGTGCGTTCGTGCAGTGCTTCGCGCACCAGCGCCACGTTCCCCTGCGCGAGATAGCGCACGCCGCCGTGCACCAGCTTGGTCGCCCGCGACGAGGTGCCCTTGGCGAAGTCGTGCGACTCGAGCAGCACCACCTGGAAGCCGCGGGCGGCCGCATCGAGCGCCACGCCGAGGCCGGTGGCGCCACCGCCCACCACCACCAGGTCCCAGGTTCCGCCTTGCGCCAGCCGCGCCAACAGGTCCTCGCGCCGCGTCGGGGCGGCACGCTGCGTCGCCGCGCCGCTCAAGGACGGGCCCAGCGCTTTGCGCGTTCGACGGCGTCACGCCAGCGCGCCAGCTTCGCCGTGCGCGCCGATTCGTCCATCCGCGGCTCGAAGCGGCGGTCCGCCTGCCACTGGCGGGCGATCTCGTCGGCATCGCGCCAGAAGCCGGTGGCCAATCCCGCCAGGTAGGCCGCACCCAGCGCGGTGGTCTCGGTCACTTGCGGCCGCACCACCGGCACGCCCAGGAAGTCAGCTTGCATCTGCATGAGCAGATTGTTGCCGCAAGCGCCGCCATCCACCCGCAGCTCGCGCAAGGGAATGCCGGCGTCGCGCGTCATCGCCGCGAAAACGTCGGCCGATTGCAATGCGATCGCCTCCAGGGCGGCCCGGGCGATGTGGCTGCGCGAAGTGCCGCGCGTCATGCCCACCAGCGTGCCCCTCGCGTACCCGTCCCAGTCCGGCGTGCCCAGGCCGGCGAAGGCCGGCACCAGGTAGACGTCGCCGGTGTCGTCCACCTGGGCGGCCAGCGACTCCACCTCCGCCGCCGACTGGATGATCTGCAGGCCGTCGCGCAGCCATTGCTCGGTGGCGCCCGCCATGAACACGCTGCCCTCCAGGCAGTAGGCGGTGCGGTTCACACCGGGCGGCCCTTGCCAGCCGACGGTGGTCAGCAGGCGATTGCGGCTGGCCACCGGCGCGGCGCCTGTGTTCATCAACATGAAGCAGCCGGTGCCATAGGTGTTCTTGGCCATGCCGGGGCTGAAGCAGGCCTGGCCGAAGGTCGCCGCCTGCTGGTCACCGGCGATCCCCGCGATCGGCAGGGCGGCACCCAGCAGGGAGGACTCCGTTTCGGCGAACACGCCGCTGGAGGGCACCAGGTCCGGCAGCACCGCGCGCGGCACGCGCAGCAGTGCCAGCAATTCATCGTCCCAATCCTGGGTGTGCAGGTTGAACAGCATCGTGCGCGACGCATTGCTGGCATCGGTGGCATGCACGCGGCCGCCCGTCAGGTTCCAGATCAGCCAGCTGTCGATGGTGCCGAAGGCGAGGTCCCCCGCCTCCGCGCGGGCGCGCACACCGGGCACGTGGTCCAGCAGCCATTCGAGCTTGGTGCCCGAGAAGTAGGCGTCGATCACCAGGCCGGTCTTGCGCTGGATGAGGCCGGCGTGACCTTGCGCGCGGAGTTCGTCGCAGCGCGGTGCCGTCCGCCGGTCCTGCCAGACGATGGCATTGGCGACGGGGTGGCCGGTCGCGCGGTCCCACAGCACGGCGGTCTCGCGCTGGTTGGTGATGCCGATGGCGACCACGTCGCTGGCTCGCGTGGTTCCGCCGCCGGCCTTTTCCAGCGCTTCGAGCGCCACCGCGTGCTGGGTGGCCCAGATTTCCCTGGCGTCGTGCTCCACCCAGCCGGGCTGCGGAAAGATCTGGCCGAATTCGCGCTGCGCCAGCGCCACGACCTGGCCGGCGCGGTCGAACACGATGGCGCGCGAGCTGGTCGTGCCCTGGTCCAGTGCGAGAACGTATTTCATGGCCGCGCGAGCGTACCGCATCGGTGCCGAGGAACTAGACTTCCGCTTCGATGGATTTCCCGCACTCCGCCATGCTTTCACGCCGCAGCCTGCTGCGCGGTGCCGCCGCCGCCTGCGCCGTGGCCGGCGTCGGCTGCGCCACCCGCGTCGCCCCGCTCATTCCCTCCGGCCCGCAGCGCCTGCGCCTGCTGGGCGAGACCACGCTGCCGCCCGGCATGTCGTTCCAGGGCACCACGGTCGGCGGCCTGTCGGCCATCGACCACGACCCCACCACCGGCATGTGGATCGCCCTCAGCGACGACCGCTCCGAACTGCAGCCGGCCCGCTTCTATACGCTGCGCGTCGCCCTGGCACCCGGCAGGCTGAACGTGGAAGTACTGGAGGTCACCACCTTGCTGCAGGGCGACGGCAGCCCATTCCCCAAGCGGCAGATGGGCGGCGAGGTGGTCGATCCGGAAGGGGCGCGCCTGCTGCCGCAGGGGCGCGGCCTGCTCTGGGCCAGCGAGGGCGACTACCCCGCCAACCAGTCCCCGAGCCTGCGCGAGGCCCGGCTCGATGGCAGCCAGGTGCGCGATTTCGACGTGCCCGCGGAGCTCCAGTTCTCGCGTCCGGGCACGGGTCCGCGCGCCAATCTCACCTTCGAGGGCCTGGCGCTCACCCCCGACGCCCGCACCGCCTGGGTCGCGATGGAAGCGGCCTTGCAGCAGGACGGCCCGGTGCCCGGGGTCGGGCGGCCTGGAGGGCCTTGCCGATTCACGGCCTTCGACATCGCGACCGGCAGGCCGACCCGGCAGCTCGCCTACATCCCCGACGCGATCCCGCAGGCGTCGTCGCTGCCGGGCGGGCCGGCGGACAACGGCGTCAGCGAGATCCTGATGATCGACGCCGACCGCATGCTGGTGCTGGAACGCGCCTTCATGTTCGGGGTTGGCATGTCCCTGCGCGTCTACGAAATCGACACGCGCGGGGCGACCGATACCCTGGGGATGCCGCGGTTGCGACCTGGCGAGTACCGGCCGGCCGAGAAACGTTTCGTCGCGGACTTCTCGCAGCTGGGGCTCTCGCGCCTGGACAACACCGAGGGCATGTGCTGGGGCCCGCTCTTGCAGAATGGCCGCCGCACGCTGGTGTTCGTGAGCGACGACAATTTCAGGGCGGCGCAGATCACCCAGTTCGCCGCCTTCGAATACCTGGAATGAACATGAACGAGTCCCTGATCGCCTT
>JAQGMY010000492.1 GCA_028292105.1 Ramlibacter sp. | reverse complement strand
ATGCCGTCTGACGCCGGAATCCCGACTGTCGCCTGGATCATTTCGGCCGGTATAGCCGCGGTCTTCGTGCTGGTGCTTCTCTCTCCGCTCCTTCGAGGGGATGTGTCGTTCGCCGAGGGCGCGCAGGCCGCGGGCCGGCAGCGTCTCGGCTCGGGCATCGCGCGGTCGGGCATCGACGTCGCGCTCGTCGTGCTGGCGGGAGTCGCCTACTGGCAGCTGCAGGCCTACCGCACGCCGGTGCAGGAGTCGGCGACCCTCGCGGTCGACCCGGTGCTGGTCGCCGCGCACATCATCACCGCGGTGCAGAGCATCGTCTCGCGCAACGTCAGCCCGGTCGAGGGCGCGGTGATCAGCCTTTGCGCCATGCAGGCGGGCGACGTGCACGCGATGAGCGTGATCCCCGGCAAGGCGACGCTCGTGGGCACTGTGCGAACCTTCAAGCCGCAGGTGCAGGACCTGGTGCAGCGACGGCTGAACGAACTTTGCAGCGCCATCGCCCTCGGGTTCGGCGCGACCGCGGTCGTGAACTACGAGCGCATCTACCCGGCCACGATCAACACGCCGCGGGAAACGGAATTCGCCGCCAACGTCGCCGAATCGCTGGTGGGCGAAGACCATGTGGTGCGCGACATGGACCCCAGCATGGGCGCGGAGGACTTCTCCTTCATGCTGCAGGTCAAGCCCGGCGCATACATGCGCATCGGCCAGGGCGGCGAGGGCAGCTGCATGCTGCACAACAGCCGTTACGACTTCAACGACGACATCCTTCCGCTGGGCGCCGCGCTGCACGCGAGCCTGGTGGAGCAATCGCTGCCGCTGACCGGCGCCTGAGGCCGGCGCCGCGCTTTTGCCCCAGGCAACCCATCTTCCACCAGGAGCTCAGAGAATGAAAATGAAGACCCAGCTGATCGCCGCCGCGGCGCTGCTTGCCGCCGCAGCCGTGGCGCAGGCGCAGACCGCGCGCGTGGCCAACCAGGGCGATGCGCTCTCGATGGACCCGCACTCGCTCAACGAGTCACTGCAGCTGTCGGTGACGGGCAACGTCTACGAGCCGCTGGTGGGCCGCAACAAGGACCTGTCGCTGGCGCCGTCGCTGGCGACTTCCTGGAAACAGGTCTCGCCGACGGTGTGGCGCTTCGAGCTGCGCAAGGGCGTGCAGTTCCACGACGGCACGCCGTTCACCGCCGACGACGTGATCTTCTCCTTCCAGCGCGTCGCGGGCGAAGGCTCCGACCTGAAGAGCAACGTCAACGACATCAAGGAAGTGCGCAAGGTCAACGACTTCGCGGTCGACATCGAGACCAAGGCGCCGTTCCCGATCCTGCCCAACCAGCTGACCACCACCTACATCCTGAGCAAGAAGTGGTGCGAGCAGAACCAGGCCACCCGCCCGGTCGACCGCCGCAAGGGCATCGAGAACGCGGCGTCCTTCCGCGCCAACGGCACCGGCCCGTTCCGGCTGCGCGAGCGCCAGCCGAACGTGCGCACGGTGTTCGTGCGCAACGGCAGCTACTGGGGCACGATCGAAGGCAACGTGCAGGAAGTGATCTACACGCCGATCGGCAACGACGCGACGCGGGTCGCCGCGCTGCTGTCCGGCGAAGTGGACGTGATGGAGCCGGTGCCGGTGCAGGACATCGAGCGCATCAACGGCTCGCCCAATGCGCGCGTGCTGGCCGGCCCCGAACTGCGCACGATCTTCCTGGGCATGGACCAGAAGCGCGACGAGCTGCTGTACTCCAGCGTCAAGGGCAAGAACCCGTTCAAGGACAAGCGCGTGCGCCAGGCCTTCTACCAGGCGGTCGACGTCGACGGCATCCAGAAGACGGTGATGCGCGGCGCCTCCAAGCCGACCGCGCTGATGATCGGACCGGGCATCAACGGCTTCAATGCCGACCAGAACAAGCGCCTGCCCTACGACGCGGAAGCGGCCAAGAAGCTGCTGGCGGACGCGGGTTATCCGAGCGGCTTCGAAGTGACGATGAACTGCCCGAACGACCGCTATGTCAACGACTCGCGGATCTGCCAGGCGGTCGCGGCCAACCTGTCGCGCATCGGCGTGAAGATCAACCTGGCCGCCGAGACCAAGGGCACCTACTTCCCGAAGATCCTGCGCCGCGACACGAGCTTCTATCTCCTCGGCTGGACGCCCAGCACTTACGACGCGCACGACGCGCTGAATGCGCTGATGGCCTGCCCGGACGACAAGGGCGCCGGCCAGTTCAACCTGGGCGCGTACTGCAATCCCAAGGTCGACCAGCTGATCAAGTCCATCCAGTCGGAGACCGACAAGAAGAAGCGCGACGCGATGATCCGCGAAGCCTTCGACCTGCACACCGCCGACGTCGGCCACCTGCCGCTGCACCAGCAGGCGCTGGCCTGGGGCACGGGCAAGAAGGTGGAGATCACGCAGCGGGCCGACAACTACATGCCCTTCAAGTGGATCAGCGTGAAGAAGTAAGCGCTTGAAAGCAGTACTCGCGCGGTGGTTCGACAGCGATGTCGGCTACAGCTTCCGCCATTCGCCCACCGCGATCATCGCGGCGCTGATCGCCTTGGTGTGCGTGTTCTGTGCGGCGTTCGCCGGCCTGGTGGCGCCGCACGATCCCTTCGACCTGACCACGCTGGTGCTGGGTGATGCGCGGCTGCCGCCGGCCTGGGTGGCGGGCGGCAGCCGCAACTACTTCCTGGGCACCGACGACCAGGGCCGCGACATCCTCTCCACCTTGATGTACGGCGCGCGCATCTCCCTCGTGGTGGGTTTCGTTTCGGTGCTGCTGTCGATGCTGATCGGAGTGGCCCTGGGATTGCTCGCGGGCTTCCGCGGCGGCTGGGTGGACGCGTTCCTGATGCGGCTGTGCGACGTGATGCTCAGCTTCCCGACCATCCTGGTGGCGCTGCTGATCGCCGGTGTCGGCCGGGCGCTGTTTCCCAACGCGCAAAACAGCGTGGCCTTCGGCGTGCTGATCATCGCCATCACGCTCACCGGCTGGGTGCAATATGCGCGCACGGTGCGCGGCTCCACCATGGTGGAGCGCAACAAGGAATACGTGCAGGCCGCGCGCGTCACGGGGGTGGCGCCGCTGCGCATCATGGTGCGGCACGTCCTGCCCAACGTGATGGGCCCGGTGCTGGTGCTGGCGACCATCCACGTGGCCACCGCGATCATCACGGAGGCCACGCTGTCCTTCCTGGGCGTCGGTTCGCCGCCGACGCAGCCCTCGCTGGGCACCTTGATCCGCAACGGCAACGACTTCCTGTTCTCGGGCGAGTGGTGGATCACCATCTTCCCGGGCCTGATGCTGATCCTGATCGCGCTGTCGGTGAACCTGCTGGGCGACTGGCTGCGCGACGCGCTCAACCCCAGGCTCCAATGAACATTTCCTCATGAGCCTGCTGCAAGTCCAGGAACTGGTCGTCGAATTTCCCTCGCGGCGCGGCACGCTGCGCGCGCTCGACCACGTCTCCTTCGAAATCGCGCCGGGCGAGATCCTGGGCGTGGTCGGCGAGTCCGGCGCCGGCAAGTCGCTGACCGGGGCGGCCATCATCGGGCTGCTGGAGCCGCCGGGCCGCATCGCCTCCGGGCAGGTGCTGCTGGAAGGCGAGCGCATCGACAACCTGTCGTTCGACCGGCTGCGCCACATCCGCGGCCGCAAGATCGGCGCCATCTTCCAGGATCCGCTGACGTCGCTGAACCCGCTGTACACGATAGGACGGCAGCTGGTGGAGACCATCCTGGCCCACCTGCCGGTGGACGCGCGGGAGGCACGCCGCCGCGCCATCGGGCTGCTGGAAGACACCGGCATCCCCGCGGCGGCCGAACGCATCGACCACTTTCCGCACCAGTTCTCCGGCGGCATGCGGCAACGGGTGGTGATCGCGCTGGCCTTGGCGGCCGAACCGAAACTGATCGTCGCCGACGAGCCGACGACGGCGCTCGACGTCTCCATCCAGGCGCAGATCATCCAGTTGCTCAAGCGCATCTGCAAGGACCGCGGCGCGGCCGTCATGCTGATCACGCACGACATGGGCGTGATCGCCGAAACCTGCGATCGCGTGGCGGTGATGTACGCCGGCCGCATCACCGAGATCGGACCCGTGCACGAAGTGATCCACCAGCCGGCGCATCCCTACACCGGCGGCCTGATGGCGGCCATCCCCGACATGGAAGTGGAACGCGAGCGACTGAACCAGATCGACGGCGCGATGCCGCGGCTGAACGCCATCCCGCCCGGCTGCCCCTACAACCCGCGCTGCCCGCGCGCCTTCGACCGCTGCACGCGCGAACGGCCGGACCTGATGAACGCGGGCGCCACCCGCGCCGCCTGTTGGCTGCACGACGCGAACGCGGAGATGCCGGCATGAGTCCCGTCGCCCCCGTGCGGGAGAGCGCGGCCGCCAGCAGCGCTCCGCTGGTCCAGGCCCGCGACCTCGCCAAGACCTTCGACGTCTCCGCCCCGTGGTTGAACCGTGTGCTCGAACGCAGGCCGCGCCAGTTGCTGCATGCGGTCGACGGCGTCAGCTTCACGATCGAGAAGGGGCAGACGCTGGCGCTGGTCGGCGAGTCCGGTTGCGGCAAGAGCACGGTCGCGCGCCTGCTGGTCGGCCTGTACCAACCCTCGCGCGGCAGCTTCTCGTTCGACGGGCAGGATGCCCATTCGACCTACGCATCGCGCGACGGCCTCAAGCTGCGCCGCCGCATCCAGATGATCTTCCAGGACCCGTATGCCAGCCTGAATCCGCGCTGGAAGGTGGAAGACATCGTCGGTGAGCCGCTCAAGGAGCACGGCCTGGTCACCCAGGCCGCGCAGCTCAAGGAACGCGTCGGCGAGCTGCTGCAGTCGGTGGGCCTCAGTCCGCTGGACATGGTGAAGTACCCGCACCAGTTCTCCGGCGGGCAGCGCCAGCGCATCTCGATCGCGCGGGCGCTGGCGACGCAACCCGAGTTCCTGGTGTGCGACGAGCCGACGTCTGCGCTCGACGTCAGCGTGCAGGCACAGGTCCTCAACATCATGAAGGACCTGCAGCGCAAGCACGGCCTGACCTACCTGTTCATCTCGCACAACCTGGCGGTGGTCCGGCATGTGAGCGACCGGGTCGGCGTGATGTACCTGGGCCGCCTGGTGGAACTCGCCGGCAAGCACCAGCTGTTCGGCCAGCCCCGCCATCCGTACACGCGCATGCTGCTTGACGCGATCCCGAAGATGCACCACACCGGCCACGCGCGCACGCCGGTGCAAGGCGAGGTGCCGAACCCGCTGAATCCGCCGACCGGATGCGCGTTCAATCCGCGCTGTCCGTTTGCCAATGAGCGCTGCCGCATCGAGCGGCCGGTGCTGCTGGAGTTCGGCGGCGCGCGCGTGGCTTGCCACGGGGTGGAAGAGGGGCGGATTTAGCGAGGCATGGTGCGCAGCAAGCTGCACACCCTACGATGCGAGGGACCCGTAGGGTGTGCAAGCTCCGCTTGCGCACCAAGCCCCGCCTCGATCCAACGCCGCCTCAGCACTCTTCCGGCCAGCAAAATCCGTCGCGCGCGATCATCGCGCTGGCCGCGCTGGGCCCCCAGGTGCCCGCCGCATACGGACGCGGGCCGCGCGCGTCGGCTGCCCAGTGATCCATGATGGGTTCGACCCAGCGCCACGCCGCTTCCTGCTCGTCGCTGCGCACGAACAGATTGAGGCGGCCGGCGATCACGTCCAGCAGCAAGCGTTCGTACGCGCCCACCCGTTCGGAGCCGAAGCGCTTGTCGAAGTCCAGGTCCAGGTGCACCGGCGCCAGCACCGGCCCGTTCTTGCGGTTGTCCTGGCCCTGCGCCAGCATGTGCAGCTGCAAACCGTCGCGCGGCTGCAGGTTGATGATCAGGCGGTTCTGCGTGCCCGGCGGTGCCGTGAAGATCGCATGCGGCGTTTCGCGGAAGTTCACCACGATGTGCGCCTCGCGCGAGGCCAGGCGCTTGCCGGTGCGGATGTAGAAAGGCACGCCGGCCCAGCGCCAGCTGGCGATCTCGGTGCGCAGCGCCACGAAGGTTTCGGTGCCGCTGTCGGGATTCACGCCGGGTTCTTCGCGGTAGCCCGCCACCGGCTGGCCACCTGCGTTGCCCGCCGCGTACTGGCCGCGCACCACGTGCTGGTCCAGCGCCTCGGCGGTCCAGCGCTTGAGCGAGCGCAGCACCTTCAGCTTCTCGTCGCGGATGGCGTCCGCGTGCGAGTTGATGGGCGGCTCCATCGCGAGCGCGCACAGCAGTTGCAATGCATGGTTCTGCACCATGTCGCGCAGGGCGCCGGTCTTGTCGTAGAAAGCGCCGCGCTTTTCCACGCCGAGGTCTTCGGCGATCGTGATCTGGATGTTGGAGATGTGCTCGCGCCGCCAGACCGGCTCGAACAGCGCATTGCCAAAGCGCATCGCGAACAGGTTCTGCACCGCCGGGTTGCCGAGGTAGTGGTCGATGCGAAAGATCTGCCGCTCGCTCATCACGCTGCGCACGGCCTCGTTGATCGCGCGGTTGGAGGCGAGGTCGTGACCCAGCGGCTTCTCCAGCACCAGCCGCGTGTTCGGCCGGTTCAAGCCGGCCGCTGCGAGCTGCTGGCACACGACGGTGAAGAGGTCGGGTGCGGTGGCCAGGTACATCACCACCGTTTCCGCGTGCCGCTCGCGCAGGGCCTCGGCCAGCTTGCCGTATTGCTGCGGGTCCGACAGGTCCACGCGCAGATAGTGCAGCAGCCCGGCGAAGCGATCGAATTCCTCGGGCGACGGCCGCTTCGCCAGGTCGACCTGGTGGAAGCGGGAGCGGATCAATTCGCGGTACTGCGTGTCGCTCAGGTCGTCGCGCCCTATGCCGATGATCCGCCCGCCGGGCGGCAAGGTGCCGTGGCGAAAGGCCTGGAACAAGGCGGGCATCAGCTTGCGCCAGGCGAGGTCGCCCGTGCCGCCGAACAGGACGAGGTCGAAACTCATGACTCTGCTTGCATTTGCATGAATCACTGTAACTTGGTTTCAGCAGCGCTGGCCGCTGCGCCTGCCAGCAAACTGCAAGCAAGCTTGCGCTGGTAGTTACCCCCAGGGCCCGGCAGGAGGCGGCCGCTAAGCTCGTCGTGTAAACACCGTTACCGGGAGCGAAGATGCGCAAGTTCTGTTTCGGTCTGGTGCTGGCAGTCACCGCGGGTGCCGCAACTGCGCAAGGGCAGGTGAACGTGATCTGCTCGGTGCAGGCCGAGTGGTGCAACATGCTCGCCACCGTCTACACGCGCACCACCGGCACGCGCGTGAACCTGAGCATGAAGGGCTCGGGCGAAGCCCTGGCGCAGCTGGTCGCCGAGAAAGAGAACCCCAAGACCGACGTCTGGTTCGGCGGCACGGGCGACCCCCACCTGCAGGCGGCGGAGCAGGGTTTGTCGCTCGAATACAAGTCACCCACGCTGCCGCAGCTGCACGACTGGGCGCAGCAGCAGGCCAGGCAGTCCGGCTACAAGACGGTTGGCATCTACTCGGGTCCGCTGGGCTTCGGCTACAACCCCGAGCTGCTGGCGAAGAAGAAGCTGGCCGTACCCAGGACCTGGGCCGATCTCACCAGGCCCGAATACAAGGGCGAAGTGCAGGTCGCCAATCCGGCTTCGAGCGGCACCTCGTACACGATGATCGCCACGCTGGTGCAGTTGATGGGCGAGGACAAGGCTTTCGAATACCTCAAGAACCTGCACCGCAATGTCGGCGCCTATCCCCGCTCCGGCACCGCACCCATCAAGGCAGTGGCGCGCGGGGAGACGGCGGTGTCGATCAGCTTCGTGCACGACGGCCCGGGCGAGAAGATGCAGGGCTTTCCGGTGGAGACCATCACCCCGAGCGACGGCACCGGCGCCGAGATCGGCTCCATGAGCCTGATCAAGGGATCGCGCAACCTCGAAGCGGCGAAGAAGTTCTACGAATGGGCGCTGACACCCGCGGCGCAGGAAATGGCGGCGGCCGCCAAGAGCTTCCAGCTTCCGAGCAACAAGGCGGCCCGGGTCGACGCGCGCGTTCCGGATTTCAGGAAGATCAGGATGATCGATTACGACTACGCGAAGTACGGCTCCAGCGCCGAGCGCCGCCGCCTGATCGCGCGCTGGGAAAAGGAAGTGAACGCCATTCCGCGTTGACGCCGTGAGCTCACCCGCCCTGGTGCCGGACGCCGCGGCCCTCGCCCTGCCGCGGCGCAGCGGTGCTCGCCGCCATCCGAATGCCGCGATCTGGGCCTGGGCCCTGGTGGGTTGGTTCGCCTACCTGCTGTTCCCCTGGTACGCGCTGCAGGAAGCCAACGGTTTGCTCGCGATGGGCCAGGCCTGGAGCGCACCGGAGACCGGCAACGGCTTGCTGCACGCGACGGCGTTCGGCAAGTACTGGCTGCTGGCCGGGCTCGCGGGCTTGTCGGCCTGTACCGCGGCCGGCGCGATGACGCCGGGGCGCCGGCAAGGGGCCGTGCTGGTGGCGGGTGGCTTCGGCGCAGCCGCCACGCTGCTGGCGGCGGGTTTCGCGATCGGCGCCAAGGGCTGGAGCTTCCACTGGCTGGACGCCGTGCTGGGGGAACTCGGGGTACAGCAGTTCGGCATCGGCTGGGGCGGCGCCATCGCGTTGGCGGCGCTGGTGGCCCTCGGCGCTTTCGGCGTGGCGCGACGCGGCGGCTTTCGCGGCGACCTCTTCGTCTCCGCTGCCGTGGTTTGCACCGCTGCCTTGCTGGCGCTGTTCATCGTCTACCCGGTGTTCAAGGCCCTGGCCGCCGCCTTCGCTGGCGAGGACGGCCAGCCGGCGCTGCCGACTTTGGTCGCCCGCATCTTCAACGAGCGCAACTTCGGCCTGGGCTGCCTGAGCGGCGGCGTGCGCTGCGGTGTCGCCTGGAACACCTTGTTCCTTGGCGTGCTCACGGCTGGCGCCACCACGGTGCTCGGCACCTTGCTGGCGCTGATGGCCGAGCGGGGCGGCCAGCGCTGGGCCCGGCCGTTGAACATCCTGGCGATGCTGCCCATCATCACGCCGCCTTTCGTGGTGGGCCTGGGCCTGATCCTGCTGTTCGGCCGCGCCGGCATCTTCAACCAGCTGCTGGAATGGGTCTTCGGCGTGGAGCCTTCGCGCTGGTTCTACGGCTGGTTCGGTGTGTGGCTGGCCCAGACCTTCGCCTTCACGCCGATCGCCT
>JAQGMY010000488.1 GCA_028292105.1 Ramlibacter sp. | reverse complement strand
CCATCAACAAGATGAACCGCATCTCGCGCCAGCACTTGCAGGAATTCGGCTTCGAGCCGGACGCCAGCATCCTGGCCGCCAAGATGGAGATCCCGGAAGACAAGATCCGCAAGATCATGAAGATCGCGAAGGAGCCGATCTCCATGGAAACGCCGATCGGGGACGACGACGATTCCCACCTGGGCGATTTCATCGAGGATACCGGCAACACCGCGCCGATCGAAGCCGCCATGCAGGCAGGCCTGCGCGACGTGGTCAAGGACATCCTCGACTCGCTGACGCCGCGTGAAGCCAAGGTGCTGCGCATGCGCTTCGGCATCGAGATGAGCACGGACCACACGCTGGAGGAAGTCGGCAAGCAGTTCGACGTGACCCGCGAGCGGATCCGCCAGATCGAAGCCAAGGCGCTGCGCAAGCTGAAGCACCCGAGCCGGTCGGACAAGCTGCGTTCGTTCATCGACACGCTGTAAGAGCTCCGTCATTCCCGCGCAGGCGGGAATCCAGAGCATTCAGGAAAGCGCCCCGCGGGGCGCTTTTTCTTTGCGCGCCGCGGATCCCTCCCCCACGCGAATGACGAAGACGGCGGATGACAGCGGTCGCGCCACCTAGAATCCCGCCCCATGGACCCAGCCGACTTCCTCGTCATCGGCGCCGGCATCGCCGGCGCCTCCGTCGGCTATTTCCTCGCACCGCATGCGCGCGTCGTCGTGCTCGAGCGGGAATCGCAGCCCGGATACCACTCGACCGGCCGCTCCGCCGCCCTCTTCCTGGAAAGCTACGGCACGCCACAGGTGCGCGCGCTCAGCGGCGCCAGCCGCGCTTTCCTCGACACGCCGCCGCCCGGCTTCGGCGAGCACCCGCTGATCTCCCCGCGCGGTTGCCTGTTCGTGGCCAAGCCCGGGCAGGAAGCGCAACTGCAAGCGCACTGGGAACTGCTGCAGGCCATGACGCCCCATGCGCGCCGGCTCAGCGCGGACGAGGCCGTCGGGATGGTGCCCGCCTTGCGCCGCGAACAACTGATAGGCGCAGTCCACGAACCCGACGCGGCCGACATGGACGTCCACGCGATCCACCAGGGTTACCTGCGCGGACTGAAGCAAGCCGGCGGCAGCGTGGTGTGCGATGCCGAAGTGGCGAGCCTGCAGCGCATCGACGGGCAATGGGAAGTCGCGACCCGCGCCGGCCGGTGGCGCGCACCGGTCGTGATCGATGCGGCCGGTGCCTGGTGCGACGTGGTCGCAAGCCTCGCCGGCGTCGCGCCGCTCGGATTGCAGCCCAAGCGCCGTTCCGCCTTCACCTTCCCGCCCCCCGCCGGACTGGACACGCGCGGCTGGCCGTGCGTGGTGAGCGTCGACGAAAGCTGGTACTTCAAGCCCGATGCGGGCGTGCTGCTCGGCTCCCCGGCCAACGCCGATCCGGTGCCGCCGCAGGACGTGCAGCCGGAAGAGCTGGACATCGCGCTGGCGATCGATCGCATCGAGCAGATGACGACCTTGTCGATCCGCCGGCCCACGCGCATCTGGGCCGGCCTGCGGTCCTTCGTGGCCGACGGCGACCTCGTGGGCGGCTTCGACAGCACGGCCCCGGGCTTCTTCTGGCTGGCCGCGCAAGGCGGCTACGGCATCCAGACTTCGCCGGCGATGGGTGAGGCGTGTGCGGCGCTGGCACGCGGGCTGCCGCTGCCGGAGCGCATCGCGGCCTTCGGCTTGACGCCGGACATGCTGAACCCTCGGCGACTGCGCTCTTTGTAGGGTGTGCGGCTTCGCCGCGCACCGCCCCGAAAACGGTGCGCGGCGAAGCCGCACACCCTACGCAGTCATCAAAACAGCGCTTCCTGGTACCGGTCCCGCTTGGCCGACGCTGCCCGCCTCGTCGCGCTTGCCGGATTCGGGGCAGGCGTACTCCTCGCTGCGGTCCGGTCGGGAGCTGCGGCCATCAACACGCGACCGCGCGCGCCGGCAATAGCCGCAGGCCTTCTCGAAGATGCTCAGGCCGCTCGTGACGAGACGCGGCCAGTCTGCGCCGCTGCGACTCCCTTTCAAGCATGGCGCGAACGCGCGGCTAAGATCGTGCCTCCCATGGATGCAAACTCCCCCGCAGCACGCCTTGCTGCCAATCGCCGCGGCGTGCTGACCATGGCAGCGGGCATGGCCAGCTTCGTCGTCAACGACGCGCTGGTGAAGTTCGTCAGCCAGAGCCTGCCCGGGGCGCAACTGATCTTCCTGCGCGGTGCCTTCGCGACCGCGCTGTTGCTGGTCATCTGCCTGGCGATGGGGGCGTTGCGCGACATTCGCATGCTGCTGGACCGCCGCGTCGTGATCCGGGCCGCACTGGATGCTTTCGCCAGCATGGCTTATCTCACCTCGCTGTTCCACCTGCCGATCGGCAACGCGACGGCCATCAACATGGCGACCCCGGTGTTCATCACCCTGTTCGCGGTGATCGCCTTCAAGGAACAGGTCGGGCCGGCGCGCTGGCTGGCGATCGCCACCGGCTTCACCGGCGTGCTGCTGGTGGTGCAGCCGAATGGCGCCGCCTTCAATGCCTACGCGCTGCTTTGCCTGGGCGGCACGCTGCTGCACGCGGCGCGCGACCTGACGACGCGCGTCATCGCCCGCAGCATCCCCTCGCTCCTGATCACGGTGAGTACCGCGATCGCAGTGACGCTGCTTGCCGGGCTGTGGGCGCTCGCCACGCAGCAGTGGCAACCGGTGAACGCCCGCCAGCTCGCGCTCCTGGCAGCCGCCGGCGTCTTCCTCAGCGGCGGGTACTTCCTGCTCACCGTCAGCATGCGCAGCGGCGACATGAGCCTGATCGCCCCATTCCGCTACGCCGGATTGCTGTTCGCGCTGCTGCTCGGGTACCTGGTGTGGGGTGACGTCCCCAATGCGCTGGCCTGGACCGGCATCGCCTTCCTGGTCGGCGCCGGTCTGTACGTGCTGCAGAACGAGCGCAGCCGCGCCCGGGCCGAGCTGGAGCCGATCGCCGACTGAGGCTGCGCCTCAGAACTCCTCGGTGTCGACCTCCACGCGCGACTGCGCGCTGTAGCGGTTGCCCTGCACCGTCTGCTGGTTGATCAGCGCTTCGGCGCGCTCGATGATGCCGGGCGACAGCTTCACGTCGGCGGCGGCGAGGTCTTCCCGCAGGTGCTCGACGCTGGTGGTGCCGGGGATGGGGATGATGTGGGGCGCCTTGTGCAGCAGCCAGGCCAGCGCGAGCTGCGCAGGCGTGCAGGCTGCCTCCTGCGCCAGCGCCTTGAAGCCAGGCAGCAGTTTCAGGTTGGCTTCGTAATTGGCGGGCTCGAATCGCGGCATCGTCTTGCGGATGTCCTTGGCATCGAGCCTGGCGACGTCGTGCAAGGCATCGGCCAGGAAGCCGCGTGCCACCGGACTGAAGGCCACGAAGGTGATGCCGAGTTCACGGCAGGTGTCCAGCACGCCGATCTCGGGATTGCGGGTCCAGAGCGAATACTCGGTCTGCACCGCGCTGAGCTGGTGGACGGCGTGCGCCTTGCGGATCGTGGCGGCCGACACTTCGGACAGGCCGATGGTGCGCACCTTGCCTTGCTCCACCAGCCGCGCCATCGCGCCGACGCTCTCCTCGATCGGCACCTTCTTGTCCCAGCGGTGCAGGTAGTACAGGTCGATCACATCCGTCTGCAGGCGGCGCAGGCTGTCTTCGCAGTTCTTCAGGATCGCCTCGGGACGGCCGTCGATCACGCGCCGGACGGTGCCATCGTCGCCGGCCACGCCGGCCATGCCGCCCTTGCTGCACAGGGTGAACTTCTGCCGGTGCGGCTTCAAGACGCGGCCGACCAGCGTCTCGTTGGCGCCGAAGCCGTACAGCGCGGCGGTGTCGAAGAGGGTGACGCCGGCGTCGAGCGCCGCCAGCAGGACACGCTCGCCCTGCTCTGCCGACGGCGGCGTGCCGTAGGCATGGCTCAGGTTCATGCAGCCGAGGCCGATGGCGGTGACGGTGAAGGGGCCGAGTTGTCTGTTGTGCATGCCGCTATTTTGCTGCGCTTTTGCTGCCGCCAGAAGGCTCAGCCAGGTGACCTGCGGCGGTCGCTCGCCGACGGCAACGGCAACGGCAGTGCCGCGCCGATTTCACCGGCGACCGATCGCAGCCACACGTTGCCCGCGTCGCGGTGATAGCGGTCGTGCCAGTACTGGTTCACCGCATACGAAGGCAGCTTCAGCGGTGTCGACACGATCTTCACCCGGCTCTCCGCGGCAAAGATCGCCGCCAGCCGCAGCGGCACGATGGCCACCAGCTCGGAGCTGGCCACGACCTGCCCCAATCCCAGGAAGCTGGGGACGGTGGCGGCAAACAGGCGCCGGATGTGCCGGCGTTCCAGCGTCTTGTCGACGATCGAATGCGCGGTGGCCGACAGCAGCACCCGCACATGGCTTTCGTGTTGCAGCTGCGCCAGCGTCATGCGGTTCACGATGCGCGGATGGTGCCGGGCCGCGATGCAGGCAAAGCCTTCGTCGAACAGCTTCTGGCGATAGAAACCGGCGCCGAGGTGCTCCGTGAAGCCCATCGCCAGGTCGGCTTCGCCGGACTCGAGCTGCCGCCCGGTTTCGTGACTGATGTTTTCCACCTCGATCCGGACCTTGGGCGCCAGCTGCAGCACCCGCGCCAGCAAGCGCGGCAGCAGCGTCATCTGGCCGACGTCGGTCATGCAGATCCGGAAGCTGCGCGTGATCTCCGCAGGATCGAACTCAGGGTCGCGTACCAGGCTCTGCTCCAGCAGCTGGGTGGCCTGGCGAACCAGCGGCACCAGCTGCTCGGCGCGCGGCGTGGGCTCCATGCCTTCCGAGGTGCGCACGAAGAGCGGGTCGCCATAGTGCTCGCGCAGCTGCGCCAGCACGACGCTTACCGAGGACTGGCTCAGCCCGACTGCTTCGGCGGCACGCGTCACGTTGCGGGCGGAGTGCACCGCCAGGAAGATGCGCAGGTGCCGCAGGTCCAGCGCGCTCAAGGCCGCACCATCATGAAGATTTTCGATGGAGGGAATGCGCGGCTTGCCATTGCGGCAATAGTAGCGCCTGCCTATAGTGCGGCGATCCAGGAAACTCCGGAGCATTCGATGCGACTTTGCAGATTCAACGACGACCGGCTCGGGCTGGTCCAGGGCGAGGAAGTCCTCGACGTCAGCAGCGCGCTGCAGGTCCTGCCGGCGTGCACCTATCCGCTGCCCCGCCATGACCCGTTGATCGCCCACCTGGACGCGGTCTGCGCCGCCGTCCGCAAGCTGGCGGACAACCCGGGCCGGCTGGCCCGCCACCCGCTGGCATCGATCAAGCTGCTCAGCCCCGTCGCCAATCCGGGCAAGGTCGTGGCCGCCCCGGTGAACTACCTCAAGCACCTGCAGGAAGCGCGCGAAGACAAGGGCATCCACCACCAGAACCAGGTCGGCGAGATCCAGCGTGTGGGCATGTTCCTGAAAGCGACGAGTTCCGTGGAAGGACCATCGGGCCCATTGACGATCGCCCGCCCGGACCGCCGCAACGACCACGAGATCGAGCTGGTGGCCGTGATCGGCAAGTCCGGCCGCAACATCGCCAAGGCCGATGCCCTGGGTTACGTCGCCGGCTACTGCATCGGGCTCGACATGACGGTGCGCGGGCCCGAGGAGCGCAGCATGCGCAAGTCTCCCGACGGCTACACGGTGCTGGGCCCCTGGTTCACCACCGCCGACGAGATCGAGGACGTCCAAAACCTGGACCTGGTGATCCACGTGAATGGCGAAGTGCGGCAGCGCGCCAACACCCGCGACCTGGTGCTGGACCTGGGAGACCTGATCGCCTTCGCGTCGTCCTTCTACACCCTGCACCCGGGCGACGTCCTGATGACCGGCACCCCTGAAGGCGTGTCGCAGGTCTATCCCGGCGACCGCATGACGGCGGAAATCACCGGGCTGGGCCGCATGGACGTGCAGATCGCCGGCAGCGCCAAGTGACCCAACCGACAAGCAACGGAGACCAGAACATGAACCATTCCTTCCAGCGCGGCCGCCGCGCCCTCGTGCTGGGCGCCTGCGCCCTTGCCCTCGGTGCTGCCGCACAGGCGCAGCCCGCGGCCGCCAAATGGCCCACGGGGCCGGTGCGCTTCGTCGTGCCCTTCCCGGCCGGCGCGGCGCCCGACGTGCTGATCCGCTTCGTCGGCATCAAGCTGGGCGAGAAGTGGGGCCAGCCGGTGGTCATCGACAACAAGCCGGGCGGCAGCGGCGTGATCGGCATGAACGCGATCCTCAATGCGCCCGCCGACGGCACGGTGTTCGGCTTCGTCCAGGGCTCCGCGATCTCGCTGGCGCCCAGCCTGATCAAGGGCGTGAACTACGATTTCCATCGCGACTTCCAGCCGATCACGCTGGCCGCCCTGGCGCCCATCCTGCTGGCGGTGCCGGCGGATTCTCCGTACAAGACCCTGGCGGACGTCCTGGCGGCAGCCAAGGCCAGGCCGAGGAGCGTGGAAGTGGCGGACGTCGGCCGCGGCACGCTGCCCCATCTCGCCCACACCTTGCTCGGACTGCGCGCCGGGGTCGAATTCCTGCCGGTGCACTATCCCGGCGGCGCGCAGGCCATGCAGGCCACGCTGGGCGGCCAGACCAAGATGATGGCGGACTCGTACAACGTGGTCGCGGGCAACGTGCAGGGCGGCAAGCTGCGCGTGCTGGCGTCCATGGCGGACCGCGTCGAGCCGGGGCTCGAGCAGTTCCCGCTGGCCAAGGACACCGTGCCCGGCGCGGTCGCGGTCGGCTGGTTCGCCGTGATCGGCAAGAAGGGCCTGGACCCGGCGATCGTCGCGAGGATGAACAAGGACATCTCCGATGCGCTGCTCCTGCCCGACGTCGTGGCCAAGTCGCGCGAGCTGGGCACGTACAACCGTCCGGGCACGCCGGAGCAGCTGGTGAAGTTCGTCGACGACGACCGCCGCACCTGGCAGCGGGTGCTGGACACCCTGAACATGAAACCCGAGTGAGTGGAGCGCCCGCGATGAGCAGTACGTCCTTGCCGGTGCTGGTCGCCGGCGGCGGCATCGGTGGCCTGGCCGCCGCGCTGGCCCTGGTGCGCCGGGGCTTCCAGGTGCAGGTGTTCGAACAGGCCGCCGAGATCGGCGAGATCGGCGCCGGCATCCAGCTGGGCCCCAACGCCTTCGCGGCCTGCGACGCCCTCGGCGTGGGTGACAAGCTGCGCGCCAAGGCGGTCTACACCGACTACCTGGTGATGCACGACGCGCTCGACGAGAGCGTGGTGTGCCGGATCGAAACCGGCGACGCCTTCCTCCAGCGCTTTGGCAACCCCTACGCCGTGATCCACCGCGTGGACATCCATCGCGCGCTCTACGACGGCGCCGTGGACACCGGCCGGGTCGAGTTCTTCGCCAATACCCGGATCGAGCACGTCGAACAGGACGAAGGCCGCCGCACGGTGACCGTCACCGACCAGAACGGCAAGAGCTGGACCGGCCAGGCCCTGATCGGCGCCGACGGTGTCAAATCGGTGGTGCGCGCGCGCTACGTCAACGACCCGGCCAAGGTGACCGGCCATGTCGTCTACCGCTCCGTGGTCGATGAAAGCGAGTTTCCTGCCGACCTCAAGTGGAATGCCTCGGCCATCTGGGTGGGCCCGAGCTGCCACCTGGTCCACTACCCGCTGCGCGCCGGCAAGCAGTACAACGTGGTGGTCACCTTCCACAGCCGCCAGCCGGAGGAGTGGGGCGTCACCGAAGGCAGCAAGGAAGAAGTCGAGAGCTACTTCCAGGGCATCAGCCCCAGGGCCCGCCAGCTGATCGACCTGCCGAAAAGCTGGCGCCGCTGGGCCACGGCCGACAAGGATCCGATCGCCACCTGGGTGTTCGGACGCGCCACCATCCTGGGCGATTCCGCCCACCCCACCACGCAGTACATGGCCCAGGGCGGCTGCATGGCGCTGGAAGACGCCGTCACGCTGGGCGAGGCGCTGCGCGTGAGCGACAACGACTGGGACCGGGCGCTGCCGCTCTACCAGCGCAACCGCGTCACGCGCACGGCTCGCATCGTGCTGTCGGCGCGCGAGATGGGGCGCCTCTTCCACGTCCAGGGCGTCGAGCGCCTGGTGCGCAACAGCCTCTGGAAGGGCCGTTCGCAGGAACGCTATTACGATGCACTGGAATGGCTCTATGGCTGGAGCGCGGCCAACTGCCTGGCGCAAGGCTGAGACAGCCGCAACAATTGTTGGAGAAGACAAGCATGAACGACCATGGCCGCCTCGACTCTCTCGGCAGGCTCGAAGACCTGCCCCAGGAGTACCGCGACGAACTCACGCGCCGCAACCTGGTGCCCCTGTGGCCCGGGCTGCGCGCCCTGCTGCCGCCCAAGGTCCCCGGCCGCGCCACGCAGCCGACCCACTGGCCCTACTCGGGCTTGCGCCCGCTGCTGCTGCAAGCCGGCGAACTGACGCCGATCGAAAAGGCGGAACGGCGCGTGCTGGTGCTGGCCAATCCTGGCCACGGCCTGGAGAACATGAAGGTCAGCCCGGCGATCTACCTGGGCATGCAGCTGCTGCTGCCCGGCGAGACGGCGCCTACGCACCGCCACACGCCCAACGCAGTGCGCATGGTGGTCGAGGGCAAGGGCGCGTTCACCACGGTGGACGGCGAGAAGTGCCCGATGGAGCGCGGCGACCTGATCCTGACGCCCAGCGGCATGTGGCACGAGCATGCCCACGACGGCACCGAACCGGTGATCTGGCTGGACGTGCTGGACATCCCGCTGGTCTATTACGCCGAGGCCTCCTACGTCATCGAAGGCCCGAGCCAGGAGGCCCGCCCGGGGCACGGCGAGCGCGCCTACGCCCGTGGCGGCGTGGTGCCCAGCGCGGATTTCGAACGCAGCACCAAGCCCTATCCGATGATGCGCTACCCCTGGGCCGACGCGCGCGCCGCGCTCGTCAGCCTGGCCGCCGATCGGCCCGACCTGGACGCGGTGCAGGTCACCTACGTCAATCCGGAGACCGGCAAGGATGTGGAAAACAACCTCGGCTTCCACGCGCTGATGCTGCGCCCCGGCCAGGACCTGCGGCTGCCGGTGCGTTCGCCGTCCTGCGTCTTCCACGTGATCGAAGGCAGGGTAGACGCTGTCATCGGCAGCAGCGAATTCGCGTTGGACGAAGCAGACACGTGCTGCGCGCCTGGCTACACCGAGGTGCGGTTGCGCAATCGCCAGAAGGCAGAGCCCAGCTTCGTGTTCCTCGCCGACGAAAGCCCGCTGCATCGCAAGATCGGCGTTTACGAGAACAGGGGATGAGATGAAGACCAGCCATTGGATCCGCGGCGCAGTCGTCGCCGGCACCATGCTCGCGGCATGCGCCGGGGCGCTCGCACAAGGGGCCAAGTTCCCGTCCAAGCCGATCACGGTGATCAACCCCTACCAGCCCGGCGGCGGCACGGACACGATCGTGCGGCTGCTGCAGACCAAGCTGGCGCAGTCGCTCGGCCAGCCGATCGTCGTCGAGAGCAAGCCGGGCGCCACGGGCACCGTCGGCTCCGAGTTCGTCGCGCGGGCGGCGCCTGACGGCCACACGCTGCTGGTCAACAACATCACGCTGACGATCAACGAAGCGCTGGGCGGTGCGCCGCGCCTGGACATCCAGCGTGACCTGGTGCCGATCGCCACCGTCGCGTCTTCGCCGGTGGCCGTGGCCGTCACCACCCAACTGCCGATCAAGACCCTGAAGGAACTGGTCGCCTACGCCAGGCAGAACGAGGGCAAGGTGGGCTGGTCGTCCTGCGGCAACGGCTCGCCGCAGCACCTGGTCGGCTTGCGCTTCGCGCAGACGATGAAGGTGGCGATGATCCACGTGCCCTACAAGGGTTGCTCGGGCGCCATCGTCGACGGCGTCAGCGGCGTGGTGCCGGTCCTGTTCACCACCACCCAGAACGCCGATGCGCAGGTCAAGGCGGGCAAGCTGCGGCTGCTGGCCGTGGGTGGCAACGAGCGCCTGAGCTTCCAGCCGGACGTCCCCACTTTCTCCGAAGCCCTCGGACTGAAGGACTTCGATGCCGAAGTGTGGTTCGCCTTCTTCGCGCCCAAAGGCACGCCACCGGCGATCGTCGCCCAACTGGAGGAGAGCATCCTCGCGGCCATGGCCGACAAGGAGATCCAGAAGGGTTTCACCGACCGCCAGATGTCCCCGCGCGTGCAGAAGTCGCAGCAATTGGCCGCCCAGATCAAGACCAACCTGGCGCAGTTCAAGCAGATGAAGAGCGACTTCGACCTGAAGATCGAGTGAGGCGGTGAGCTGCCCTCCCCGGTCAGCGCACCCTATTCCGGCTTGAGGTTGGCTTCCCGCGCCACCCGCGTCCACAGCGCGGATTCGGCGCGGGTGAGCGCCAGCAGTTCCGCAGGCGTGCCGGTCTTGATGATCAGCCCCTGCTTCGTGAAGCTCTCCTTGACGGCCGCATCCGCCAGGGCCGCCACCACGGTCGCACGGTACTGCTCCACCTGCGGTGGCGGCATCTTCGGCGGTCCCCACACCGCGAACCATGGATCGGCGTGATAGTTGCGCGCACCCTGCTCCTGCAGCGAGGGGATGTCTGGAAAGTGGGGGTGGCGTTCGCGCAGCGAGCCGCCGACGATGCGGATGCGGCCGGCTTCCCGCAGCGGCACGGCGATCTGGATCGGCAGGAACATGGTGGGCACCTGCCCGCCCAGCAGGTCGTTCACCGCCGGCGCCGTGCCCTTGTAGGCGACATGCTCCAGCTTCACGCCGGTGGACTGCAGCAGCAGTTCCATGAACAGGTGGTGGTGGGTGCCGTTGCCGGGCGAGGCATAGAACAGCCCCGTCTTCGACTTGCCCCAGGCAACGAATTCCGCCAGGTTGTTGGCCGGCACGTCCTTGTGCACGGCCAGCACGAAGGAGCTGGAAGCCACCTGGGTGATCGGCGTCAGGCCGTTGATCACGTCGAAATCCACGGTCTTGTAGAACAGCGGCAAGGTGACGGTGGTCGCCGGCACCACCAGCAAGGTGCCGAAGTCGGTGGACCGCGCCACGGAGGACATGCCGATCATCCCCGAGGCGCCCGGCTTGTTCTCGACGATGTACTCGACCCCGAGCCGGGCTTGCATCAACGGACCTATGCTTCGCGCGATGGTGTCCGGCGTGGTGCCGGGCGTGAGCGGCACCACCACGCGCAGCAGGTTCTTCTGGGCGCGCAGCGAGCCGGTCGCAAGGCCCGCCGCCGATGCGAGCAGCCAGTCCCGGCGGCGCCAGGTGGTGGAAGATCCGGTCATCCTTGTCTCCTCAGGCGGAGTGCTGCTCCGCTTCAAGTTGCTTCAACAGCCGGGTGCGCACCAGGTTCCAGAAGCGCCCGTAATCCTGCCACGCCACGTTGGCGGCGACCTCCTTGTCGTCCATGAAGGTGATCGGCCGCTGGCCGGCGGCGAGCATCTCCGCCTGGAACTGCATGCGGGCGTTCTGCTCCAGGTACACGCTGCGCCCGACCGCCACCTGCAGGCTCTCGCCGACCACCACCGCGCCGTGCCCACGCATCAGGGCCGCCGGGTGCTTGCCGAGCCGGCGCGCCAGCGAGGCGCCCAGGTAGGTGTCGCGCACCAGCATGTCGGTGCCTTCGCGGGCTTCGCGGATTTCCCAGTTCGGCACCCCGAGGCCGATGAAGGCGCCCATGTGGAAGATCGGTTGCAGTGCGGTGTCCGTGCAGGCGAAGGGGATCACGGACGGCGAGTGGTTGTGGACCACGGCCATCACCTCCGGCCGCACCTTGTAGACCTCGCCGTGGATGAAGCGCTCGTTCACCGGGCTGCGGCCGCGCGCGTCCACCGGCTCGCTGTCGAGCGTGAACTCCATCATGTCGGCTTCCGTGACCAGCTCGGGGGCGATCGAGCGCGCCATCCAGAAGCGGTCCGGGTGGTCGGGGGACCGCACGCTGACGTGGCCGTACGCATCGATGATGCCGCTCTCCGCCAGCAGGCGGTAGGCGATCACGAGGTCCTGGAACAGGTTCATGCCGGAGCTCCGGTCGGGTTCTTCATTCGGCGACGATCTTGCCGCGGGTCACCACCTGCGACCAGAGCTTCAGCTCCTTGCGCAAGAGCGTGCCCAGCCGCTCCGGCGCGCCGCCGGCCGGATCCACGCCCTGTTTCGCCATGGCCTCTTTCACGTCCGGCTGCGCCAGCAGCTGGTTGATCTCGGCGTTCATCTTCGCCACGATCGCCGGCGGAGTTCCCGCCGGCGCCAGCACGCCGTACCAGGTCTCCACCAGCAGGTCGGGGAAGCCGGACTCGGCCAAAGTGGGCACGTCCGGGTAGGCAGGCACGCGCTCGCGGCTCATCACGCCGAGCATGCGCAGCTTGCCGGCCTGCACGAAGCTGCCGGCCGTCTGCAGCGACACGACGCTGGCCTGCACGTGGCCGGCGACCAGGTCGTTCAGCGCGCCGGCACTGCCCTTGTACGGCACGTGCAGCATCTGCGTGCCGCTCTCCTGCTTGAACAGCTCCATCGCCAGGTGCTGGGAGCTGCCGTTGCCGGGCGAGGCGTAGTTGACGGCCCCGGGCTGCTTCTTCGCCAGGGCGACGAACTCACGGATGTTGGCGGCCGGCACCTTGTTGCCGACCACCAGCGTCATCGCGCTGGTGCCCAGCAGGGCGACGGGGGTGAAGCTCTTGACGGGGTCGTAGGGCAGCTTGGGCGTGAGCGCGGGAATCGTGCCGTAGGAGGTGGCCACGAACAGGAAGGTGTGCCCATCGGGCGCCGCCTTCGCCACTGCATCGGTGCCGATCACGCCGCTGGCGCCAGCCTTGTTCTCCACCACCACCGGCACGTTCCAGCGCTGGGAGATCTTCGCGCCCAGCAGCCGCGCGAGCACGTCGGCCGTGGTCGCCGGCGTGTAGGGCACGACGAACTGGATCGGACGCGACGATGGGTCCTGCGCGGCCGCGGCCAGCGGCAACGCGCCGGCGAGTGCCAGGGCCAGTGCAGCAAACAGATTCATCTGGTCTTTCTGTACGGCCCTTGCGGTCCTGGGCTAATGGCCGGTGGCCACCGCGGCGATCGCCGCCGCGTCCTGCGGCGCCTGCTGGCCTCTCCACACGATATGCATGTCCGGGCGCAAGAGAATCAGGTCGAATCCGTAGACGTCGCGGGCGATCTCGTCGGGTCGCTGCAGTACCGTCAGCGGCGCGCCGTGCGAGCCGATCGCCTGCTCCAGCGCGGACGTATCGGCCCGCGTGCCGCCCAGGCGCAGCAGCGTGTAGCCCTCGGTCGGGACCAGGTCCTGCATCGGCGTGCCGTCGTCCAGCCAGACGTGCGGCAGGCGCGCACCCGGCCAGGTGGTCGGGATGTACTCGCGAAACAGGTGCTCCGGTCCTCCCGGGATGTCCATGATGATCGGCGAGTCGACATAGCGGTAGCCGAGCTCGGCGCCGTGCATCTCGTTGCCCTTGCGCTGCTCCACCGCCGCGACGCGGGCCAGCGTCTCGCGGTTCTGCTTGCCCTCGGGCGTGTTCTCGGTGATGTTGGGCCGGTACAGGCCGCGCCACTTGCGCCGGCCGATGGAGGCATAGCGCGAGGCGCCGATGTTGCGGTCCCCGATCTGGCGTCGCTCGTGTTCGTACGAGCCCAGCAGATTGGGCCCGCCCCAGCCTTGCAGCGTCGCCGCCAGCTTCCACGACAGGTCGAAGGCATCGCCCACGCCGGTGTTCATGCCGAGGCCGCCGGTGGGGATCACCAGGTGCACGGCGTCGCCCGCCAGGAAGACGCGGCCGTCGCGGTACCTGTCCGCCAGCAGCAGGTTCTGCCGCCACGGCGCGCACGAGAGCATCTCGTACTTGACGGGAAAGCCGATGGTCTTCTCGAACTGCGCCTTCATCTCGGCCTCGTCCTTCACCACCGAATGCAGCGTCCAGTGCACGGTGGAGTCCTGCATGATCAGGAACGTGGCCTTGTCGTCGGCCACGTGGTAGTGGCGTCCATGGCCCGGGCCGTTGCCGACCGGCAGCCTGTCGTACAGCTCGTCGCAGCGGAACAGCGCCTGGCGGAACTCCTGCATGCCGCCTTCGCCGCGCAGCTTGATCCCCAGCTGCTTGCGCACGGGGCTGGTGCCGCCGTCGCAGCCGGCCAGGTAGTCCGCGCGCAAGGTTTCGACACCCTTGGCGCCGCGCACCGTCGCGGTCACACCGCTGCCATCCTGCTCCAGCGAAACGAACTCGGTGCCGAAGCGCAGGGTGACGGTCGGCAGCTTCTCGGCCACCGACTTCAGCAGCGGCTCCAGCGTGTACTGCGAGATCAGCTGGTAGGGCTCCAGCGAACCGCTGCCGTCGTTGCTGGCGCGCAGCTGGGCGCGCGCTTCATCGACGGATGGATAGGGCGTGCGCAGCAGCGGTGGCTGGGTCAGGTCCTTGAGGATGACGAACACGTCCATCGGGCAGTCGCCGCGCAGGCCTGCCTTGCGGATCGGTTCGGCCAGGCCGATGCGCCGGTACATCTCCATGGTGCGGGCGTTGGCCCGTTCCATCTTCGGCAGGAATTCGGGCGCCGGCTTCTGCTCGACGAGCGTGCAGCGGATGCCGCGCTTGCCGAGATCGATCGCCAGCGTCAGGCCGACCGGACCGGCGCCGACGATCAGGACCTGGGTGTCGGTCACCGGTTCAGGCTTCCAGCTGCTGTTCCAGGTCGTGCATGACCTGGTAGCAGGGCATCACCTGGCCCACGCTGGAATTCGGCTCGCGGCCTTCACGGATCGCGGCGATGAATTCGCGGTCCTGCAGCTCGATGCCGTTCATGGACACGGCGACCTTGCTGACGTCGATCTTCTCTTCCTTGCCCGTGTACAGGTCGTCGTAGCGCGCGATGTAGGTCGCGGTATCGCCGATGTAGCGGAACACGGTGCCGAGCGGGCCGTCGTTGTTGAACGACAGCGACAGCGTGCAGATGGCGCCGCTTTCGGTCTTGAGCTGGATGCTCATGTCCATGGCGATACCGAGCGTGGGATGGATCGGGCCTTGCACGGCGTTCGCCTTGATCACCTTGCTGCCGGTCTGGTACTGGAACAGGTCGATGGTGTGGGCGGCGTGGTGCCACAGCAGGTGGTCGGTCCAGCTGCGCGCCTGGCCCAGCGCGTTGGTGTTGGTGCGGCGGAAGAAGTAGGTCTGCACGTCCATCTGCTGGATGCTGAATTCGCCGGCCCGGATCT
>JAQGMY010000482.1 GCA_028292105.1 Ramlibacter sp. | reverse complement strand
CCGCTCTTGCAGAATGGCCGCCGCACGCTGGTGTTCGTGAGCGACGACAATTTCAGGGCGGCGCAGATCACCCAGTTCGCCGCCTTCGAATACCTGGAATGAACATGAACGAGTCCCTGATCGCCTTCATCGGCGGCGGCAACATGGCCAGCGCCATCATCGGTGGGCTGATCAAGCAGGACATCCCTGCGGCGCACATGGTGGTGGTCGAGCCGTTCGAGGAGGCGCGGGCCCGCCTGGCGCAGCGATTCGGCGTGCAGGCGCAGGCGAGCGCCGGCCCGGCACTGGCGCGGGCCGGCCTGGTGGTCTGGGCGGTCAAGCCGCAAACCTTCAAGGAGGCCGCGGCGCAGGCGCGAACCCATGTCCAGGACGCACTGCAACTGAGCGTCGCCGCAGGCATCCGCTCCGACAGCATTGCGCAGTGGCTCGGAGCCGAGCGCGTCGTCCGGGCCATGCCCAACACGCCGGCACTGGTCGGCAAGGGAATGACGGGGCTGTTCGCGCGCGCGGGCGTCGACGCTTCCGACCGCCAGAGCGTCGAACGGGTCATCGCCACCACCGGCGAGTTCCTGTGGGTGGAAGAGGAAAAACACCTCGACGCGGTCACGGCGCTGTCGGGTTCCGGTCCCGCCTACGTCTTCTATTTCCTGGAAGCCATGACGCAGGCCGGCGGCGAGATGGGCCTGAGCCCCGAACAGGCGCGCCGCCTCGCAGTGGCAACCTTCGCCGGCGCCTCGGAGCTGGCGCGGGCCTCGAGCGAGCCCTTGCAGCTGCTGCGTGAACGCGTCACTTCCAAAGGCGGCACGACCTACGCGGCGCTGACCTCACTGGAACACGACGGCGTGCAGGCCGAATTCGTCAAGGCCTTGCACGCAGCCTGCACCCGCGCCGGAGAACTGGGCGACGAGTTCGGCCGCTGAAACATGCCGCGGCGTCAGCCGGCCTGGTCCGCCTGCATCCGCAGCGCCAGTTCCTGCTGCCACTGCGCGCGCGGCATGAAGCGGGGCCGGCCCCGCGCCATCTCGTGCGCCCGCGCGAGCACGGCCGCATCGTCCTGGGCCAGGTCGACCGGTTCCCGCAAAGGCTGCTCGCAGTACCAGGGCGTGTCCATGAAGATCTCGATGCGGTTGCCTTCAGGATCGCGGCAATAGACGGAGATCGCGTTGCCATGCGTCACCGGCTGCACGTCGGCGGCCCCATGCGCCAGCACCCGCTGGTGAAAGGCCCGCAAGGTCGGCAGGTCCGGCACCCGGAAGGAGATCTGGTTGATCAGGGCGAAGGCGCCTTCGGGCCGGCCATTCGCCAGCACCAGCTGGTGGTGCTCCGCCGGGTCCCGGCTCAGGAAGACCAGTTGCACGGTCCCCAGGTTGCCGCGGTCCGTCTCGGTGAACAGCAGCGCGCCGCGGTAGAAGCGGGCCATCGCCTCCAGGTCACGGACATGGAAGCCGAAGTGGCTCAATTGCAGTTGAAGGGTCGACAAGTTGCGCTCCAGGATGTCTTATCGTCCGGCCGGATATTCGCACGGGCGGCGGGAACCTATCATGCGCACACCATGTTCCATCCGAATCGCCCCATCGCCTACGTGCTCGCCGCCACCAACCACGGCAGCATGATCGTCAACCGCAACGACCAGTACGAGTACAAGCCCGGCATGGGCTACGGGGTCGGCCTGCAGCTGCTGACGCAAAGCGCCTTCGACCCGGTGGAAGTGGACCTCGCCCTGGGTCTCCTCGGCTTGCGCAAGGACAACTTCGGCCCGGGCGTGGTGGCCGTCGACGGCGGTGCCAACGTCGGCGTGCACACCATCGAGTGGGCCCGCCAGATGCACGGCTGGGGCCGCGTGCTGGCCTTCGAGGCGCAGGAGTACGTGTTCTATGCGCTCGCCGGCAACCTCGCCATCAACAACTGCTGGAACGCGTCGGCACGCTGGTGCGCGCTGGGCGAGACCGAAGGGCACATCGACATCCCCGAGCCGGACTACCTGCAGGCCGGCAGCTTCGGCAGCCTGGAAGTGCGCAAACGGCAGAACACCGAATTCATCGGCCAGGAGGTTTCGTACGCGGCGGAGGATTGCATCCGCACGCCCATGACCACCATCGATGCGCAGCAGCTGGAACGCCTGGACTTCTTCAAGCTCGACGTCGAAGGCATGGAGATGGAGGTGCTGCGCGGCGCCCGCAACACGCTGGAACGCTGCAAGCCGATCGTGCTGGTCGAGATCATCAAGTCCGACGCCGCTGCGATCGGCGCCTTTTTCAAATCGCTGGGCTACGAGACGATCACGGAGGGCATGGGCCTCAACATGCTGGCCATCCACGGCTCCGATCCCTCGCGCAAGCAGATCCATCGCGTGGAAGCGTGAAGCGTTGCGCAGCGAAGCCGCACACCCTGCGGTGAAGTGGTGCGCGGCAAAGCCGCACACCCTACGAACCCACCGCGTAGGGTGTGCGGCTTGCCGCGCACCTTCACCGCACCAGGTAACCCGCCGCCGTCCCCGCGAACAAGGTGAAGCCGAACCAGTGGTTCAGCCGGAACGCCCGGAAGCACCCTTCGCGAGACCGCTCGCGGATCAGCGTGTAGTGCCAGACGGCCTGGGCGCCCGCCGCCAGCAAGGTCGCGACGACCACCAGCAGCGGCACGCGCCCCACCATCACCGAGCCCCACACGGCCAGCGCGGCGGCATAGCAAAGCATCACCACCGGAACGTCGGCGCGCCCCAGCGTGATGGCGGAGGTCTTGATGCCGATGCGCAGGTCGTCGTCGCGGTCGACCATCGCGTATTCGGTGTCGTACGCCAGCACCCAGAACAGGTTGCCCGCCAGCAGCACCCAGGCCAGCCAGCCCACGTTCCCCCGAACCGCCGCGAAAGCCATTGGGATGCCGAAGCTGAAGGCGATGCCCAGCACCGCCTGGGGCAAGGACACATGGCGCTTGGCGTACGGGTAGGCGACGGCGATCGCCAGTGCGGCGAAGGACCAGGCGACCGCCGCTTCGCTGGTCGTCAGCACCAAAGCGAAGGCCGCGAGTGCGAGTACAGCGCCGAGCGCCAGCGCCTCGCGCACCGACACGGCGCCGGTCGTGACCGGCCGCTGCGCCGTGCGCTTGACGTGCCGGTCGAACTCGCGATCGGCGACGTCGTTCATGCAGCAGCCGGCGCTGCGCATCAGCACCGTGCCGAGGGTGAACACCGCCACGAGGTGCCAGCCGGGGAAGCCGTCGGCGGCGATCCAGAGCGCGTACAGCGAGGGCCACAACAGCAGCAGCCACCCGGCCGGCCGGTCCCAGCGGATCAGGTCAAGGTAGAGGCCGACCTTGGGCGGCACCATCAGGTGGTGCCCAGCCCCACCGCCCGCAGGTCGATCTGGCCATCGCGCATCGGTGGGCACCAGAAGTAGGCGCCGCTGACCGGCTTCGAGATCTTGAACATGGCGTCGGTGATGCCGTCGTCCTGGCCGGCCATCCGCTTCATCTGCGCCTCGAAGGCATAGAGCGACTTGCCGAAGGCGACGAACATCAGGCCGGCCTGCATGCTCATCATCCAGGGCATGGAGCGGCGCAACACGAAGGCCTCCGGATCGAAGCTCTCCTGCGCGGTGCGCTTGACGTGCGCGGTTGCCGGCGCGTCCTCCAGCTCTTCGTTGTCCTTCAGGCGCCGCCCGATGTGGTGGTCGCGCGCCTCGTCTTCCAGCGCCTCGAAGGCATCCAGGTCGTGCACCCACTGCTGCACGGCGACATAGCTGGAGCCGTCCAGGCCTTCACCCAGGCCATGCGCGAAGGCCGCTTCTTCCGCCTTGTCGCCCTCCGGGTTCTCGGTGCCGTCCTCGAAACCCGTGAGATCACGGCCATGGCTCTCGTCCCACCGGTGGCGGAAGGCATCCACCACGTGCCGCACCGAGAACGCGGGGGCGAGCGCCTTCTGCACCTTGCGCGTGACGTGCAGCAAGTCGCCCAGGTCCGAGCCGCGCAGCCAGCACCAGAGCGTGCCGGGCGTCGACGGGACCTTCACGCCGTGGCCGGACAGGTCCGGGAACTCGTGCAGGCCGGGAATCTCGGCGCCCAGGGCCTTGACGAGCGACGGGCCGATGCCGACGACGACATCGCTGCCGTTCACGCAGGGCGCCAGGCGCGTCAAAGCCTCCTTGATGGCGGCCTCGTCGACGCTCTTGTCGCGCAGGTTGAACAGCACGAAACGGGCGACGGCGGGCGGCGCCTCGAGGATGCCGGGCTGGTACAGCTTGGCAGGGGTGGCGGGGCTGGTTCTCATGACAGTCGTTTGACGCCAGGCAGTTCGCAGGCGTAGATGGAGTTGCGAAGGTCGGCGATCGCTTCGTACCGGGTGAAGCTGCGGCGCCAGGCCAGCACCACCCGGCGGGTCGGCGGTTCGCCCTCGAAGGGAATGTATTTGACGAAGGCCTGGTCGTCGCTGCGCCGCCTGGGCCTGGAGGCGAAGGCCTCCTTGGGAACGGACAGGCGCGGCACCAGTGTCACGCCCATGCCGGCGGCGACCATGTGCTTGATGGTTTCCAGCGACGAGCCTTCGAAGCTCTTGCGGATGCCCTCGGCGTCGCTGGAAAAGCGCGCGAATTCCGGGCACACCTCCAGCACGTGGTCGCGAAAGCAGTGGCCGGTGCCGAGCAGCAGCATGGTCTCCTGCTTCAGGACTTCGGCCTTCACCGTCTTGAGCTGGGCCAGGTGGTGCGTGGTGGGCACCGCGGCCATGAAAGGCTCGTCGTACAGCGGCGCGATCGCCAGCCCGGTGTCGGGAAAGGGCTCGGCCATGATGGCGCAGTCGATCTCCCCGGTACGCAGCATCTCCAGCAATTTCACCGTGAAGTTCTCCTGCAGCATCAGCGGCATCTGCGGCGTGCGGGCGATCGCCTGGCGCACCAGGTCCGGCAGCAGGTAGGGACCGATGGTGTAGATCACGCCCAGCCGCAGCGGGCCCGCCAGCGGGTCCTTGCCGCGCTTGGCGATCTCCTTGATCGCCGCCGCCTGCTCCAGCACGCTCTGCGCCTGCCGCACGATTTCCTCGCCCAGAGGGGTCACGGACACTTCGTTGGCACTGCGCTCGAACAGCTTGACCTCGAGCTCATCCTCCAGCTTCTTGATCGCCACCGACAAGGTGGGCTGCGAAACGAAGCAGGCTTCGGCAGCGCGGCCGAAGTGCTTCTCCCGGGCAACGGCGACGATGTACTTGAGTTCGGTGAGGGTCATGGGG
>JAQGMY010000187.1 GCA_028292105.1 Ramlibacter sp. | reverse complement strand
CTGAGCCCGCTGCACGCGCTGTTCCCGCACAACCCGGACCTGGCGAGTCCCTACAGCCCTTCGAGCCGCAAGGCACTGAACCCGATCTACCTGGACGTGCAGACCCTGGTCGACCTGAGCGGCTGCGACGAAGCCGTCCAGAAGGTGCAGTCCGACGCTTTCCAGGACCGGCTGCGCACGGTGCGCGACACCGAGATGGTCGACTACGTCGCCGTTGCCGCGGCCAAGGAGGAGGTGCTGCGCGTCCTGTGGCGGCACTTCGAGCGCAACGAGCTGCACCCGGACCATTCGCGCGGCTCGCACTTCCTGGCCTTCATGCGCGAGCGCGAGCACACGCTGGGCCGGCACGCACTGTTCGAGGCGCTGCAGCAGCACCTGTTCGCCAGCGACGGCAAGGTCTGGGGCTGGCCGGCCTGGCCGCAGGAGTTCCGCGACCCCGACGGCGACGCGGTGCAGGCATTCCGGCAGGAGAACCAGTCCGAAGTGCAGTTCCGCTTCTGGCTGCAATGGCTGGCCGAGTTGCAGCTGGAGTCCTGCCAGCGCTACGCACGCACGCGTGGCATGGGCATAGGCCTCTATTGCGACCTGGCGGTGGGCGTCAACGGTGGCGGCGCCGAAACCTGGGTCGAGCACGACCTCTATGCGCTGGGCATGCACGCGGGGGCGCCGCCGGATCCGCTGGCGCCGGCCGGCCAGGACTGGGGGCTGCCGCCGTGGAGCCCGCAACGGCTGCGGTCCGCGCGCTACCAGCCCTTCATCGAGACGCTGCGGGCCAACATGCGCAACAGCGGGGCGCTGCGCCTGGACCACGTGATGGCGCTGATGCGCCTGTTCTGGACCGGTCCGGACGGCGGCACCTACGTGGACTATCCGCTGGACGACCTGATGGGCGTGCTGGCGCTGGAAAGCCTGCGCCACCAGTGCATGGTGATCGGCGAGGACCTCGGCAACGTCGCCCCGGCGATGCGCGAGGCCATGCGCGAAGGCGACCTGCTGTCCTACCGCCCGCTGCTGTTCGAGCGCGAGGAGGACGGCAACTTCCGCCCGCCCTCGCACTGGCAGCCCAAGGCGCTGGCCGTGGTCAGCACGCACGACCTGCCGACGCTGCGCGGCTTCTGGCTGGGCGAGGACATCGAGCTGTCCGCCCGCCTCGGCCTCTATCCCGATGCCGCGGCGCACGAGCAGCAGGTGCTCAGCCGCGCCCAGGACCGCGCGCGCCTGCTGCTGGCGCTGCAGCGCGAGGAGCTGCTGCCAGAAGGCGCGACGGTGCAGCCGACCTCCTTGCCCGACGCCACCCAGGCCTTTGTCGATGCGGTCTACGCGTACCTGGCACGCACCCCGGCCTGGCTGGTTGGCGTGCAGCTCGAGGACGTCACCGGCCAGCTGCTGCAGGTGAACGTGCCCGGCACCAGCGAGGACCGCTACCCGAACTGGCGCCGCAAGCTGTCGGTGACCGTGGAATCGCTGAGCAGCGATGCGCGCTGGGGCTCGCTGACCTCCGTGTTGCGCGCCGAGCGGGAAGGCCCGCAGGCGATGGAAATCGGGCCGCAGGAGCTGCCCGGACTGGACACGGCCAGCATTCCTTGCGGCACGTACCGCGTGCAGTTCCACAAGGGCTGCACCTTCGACCACATCACGGCGGCCCTGCCCTACCTCAAGGCGCTGGGCGTGAGCCACCTCTATAGCTCGCCCTACCTGCGCGCACGCCCGGGCAGCACGCACGGCTACGACATCATCGATCACGGAGCGCTCAATCCAGAGGTCGGCGACGAGCGCGCGCACGCCCGCATGTGCCAGGCCCTGCGGCGCAACGGCATGAGCCAGATCCTGGACATCGTGCCCAACCACATGGGCGTGCTGGAGGCCGACAACGCCTGGTGGCTGGACGTGCTGGAACATGGGCGGGCGTCCGCCCATGCCGAGACCTTCGACATCGAATGGACGCCGGCGCAGCCGGAGATGGCCGGCCGGGTGCTGCTGCCGGTGCTGGGGGACCACTTCGGCAAGGTGCTGGAGGCCGGCGAGATCCAGCTGCATTTCGACTCCGGCAACGGCGAGTTCGGGTTGCGCTACTGGGACCACCGCTTTCCGATCGACCCGAGCTCCTACCCGGAAATCCTGTCGGCACTGCCGCCGCCGCCCGCGCGCGACGACGGCGAAGGGGACAGCCACGCCGTGGCCGCCGCGCTGCTCGACGCGTTCGCGCGGCTGCCCTTGCGCGACGACCCGGACGCCGACGCCCGCCGCACGCGGGTGCGCGACAGCGCGGTCTACAAGCGGCAGCTGGCCCGCCTGGCAACGCGGCACGAATGGCTCGCGCGCTGGATCGAGGCCTGCGTGCAGCGCCTGAACGGGCAAGCCGGCGAGCCGCAAAGCTTCGACGCGCTCGAGCAGCTGATCTCCACGCAGGCCTACCGCCTGGCCGACTGGCACGTCGCCAGCGACGACGTCAACTACCGGCGCTTCTTCGACGTCAACACCCTGGCCGGCCTGCGCATGGAGCGGCCGGAGGTGTTCGAGGCCACCCACCGCAAGGTCCTGCAATGGCTGCAGGAAAACATGCTCACCGGGCTGCGCATCGACCACCCCGATGGCTTGAGCGATCCGCGCGCCTACTTCGAGCACCTGCAGGCCCGCTACGTGGCGCAGGCCGAGGTGGTCGGGCACACTCCGCGCGCCCTCTACCTGGTGGTGGAAAAGATCCTGGCCGAACACGAGGCGCTGCCGGAGGAATGGCCGGTGCACGGCGACACCGGCTACCGCTTCGGCAGCCTGGTCAACGGCCTGTTCGTCGATCCGCGCAACGAGAACGCGATGATGGCGGCGTACCACGCCTTCACCGGCGAGGCGACCGACTTCGACGAAGTGCTGTACCAGTGCAAGAAACTCATCATCGAGACTTCGCTCTACTCCGAGCTGAACTGGCTCGCCCATTCCCTGCACCGGCTCACCAGCGGCAACCGGCGGCGGTCCGATTTCACCCGCAACCGCCTGCGCTGGGCGATGGCGGAAGTGGCCGCGGCTTTCCCGGTGTACCGCACTTACCTGCGGGTGGACGAGCCCGCCAGTGCGATGGACCGGCGCCACATCGACTGGGCCATCGCCGCGGCGCAGCGCCGCCTCGGCCGCTCCGAAGCGTCGGTGCTGGAGCATTTCCGGGAGGTGCTGCTCGGCGAGGGCGAGGCGGCCAACCTGCCGGTCGACGGCAGGCAGCGCTTCCTGGCGCGCTGGCAGCAGTACACCGCCCCGGTGATGGCCAAGTCCATGGAAGACACGGCCTTCTATCGTTACGTGCCGCTGCTGTCGCTCAACGAAGTCGGCGGCGACCCGCGCAGCTTCGGCGTTTCGGTCTCCGCCTTCCACTTCGCCAACATCAACCGCCAGCGGCACCGGCCACACTGCCTGCTGGGCACTTCCACCCACGACAGCAAGCGCGGGGAAGACCTGCGCATGCGCATCGCCGTGCTGTCGGAGATGCCCGCGCAATGGGAGGACTGCCTGCTGCGGCTGTCCGGCTGGGCGCAGCTGTACGTCAGCCGCAGCCCCGACGCCGTCTGGCCGACGGACAACGACGTCTGGCTGCTGTTCCAGACGCTGGTGGGCATGTGGCCGGCGCAGCCGCCGGACGACGCCGGGCGCGAGGAGCTGCGCGATCGGGTGCAGGCCTACATGCGCAAGGCGGTGCGCGAAGCCAAGCTGAACACCAACTGGACCTGTCCCGAGAGCGCCTACGAGGAAGCACTGGAGCGCTACATCGACGGCGTGCTGCGCTCCGGCCACCCGAGTCCGTTCGCCGATGAATTGCAGAAGTTCACGGCCCGCATCGCGCCCTTCGGCTTTCGCAACAGCCTGGCGCAGGTGGTGCTGAAGTTCACCGTGCCCGGCGTGCCGGACCTGTACCAGGGCTGCGAACAGTGGAACTTCAGCCTGGTCGACCCGGACAACCGGCGCCCGGTCGACTACGGCGCACTGGCGCACGAACTGGAGGCGCTCGAAGCCCTGTACCGCAGCGGCTATCCGCAACCGGACAGCTGGCGGCTGCTGAATTCGCACGCGGCCGATGGCCGCATCAAGCAGCTGGTGACGTGGCGGCTGCTGCAGCTGCGCCGCGAGCGCAGCACCCTGTTTCGCAACGCCGGTTACCACGCGTTGACGGTGGAGGGGCCGGCGGCCGAACATGCCGTGGCCTTCCTGCGCGTGCACGAGCGCGAGGCGGTGCTGGTGGTGGTGGCGCGCCTGAGCTTCACCTTGTGCCGAGGCGAGGACGCGGTCTGGTCGCCGCAGCTGTGGCGCGACACCTTCGTGACCAGCGCCCTGGAAGGCCAGGCGGCGCGGCGCTTTCGCCGCTGGCGCAACTGGCTCACCGGCCAGGACACGCCGGTGCCGGCCGAAGACGACAGCCCGCTGGACCTGCAGGCGGTCTTCGCGGCGGCCGGTGGGCTGCCCTTCGCCGTGCTGGTGGCCGATGCGGAAGCCAGCGCATGAAGATCCTGTTCGTCACGCCCGAGTGCGCACCGTACGTCAAGACCGGCGGGCTGGGCGACGTCAGCGGCGCACTGCCGCAGGCGCTGGCGGCGCTCGGCCACGAGGTCTGCGTGCTGCTGCCGGCGTACCGCGGCATGAAGGTCAGCGGCGAGATCGGCGACGGCGTCGAGTTGCCGCCGTACGGGCCCTGGCCGGCGGCGCAACTGGTGCCGGTCAAGATAGCCAGCGGCGTCACCCTGCTGCTGCTGGCCTGCCCCAGCCTCTACCAGCGGCCCGGCGGTCCCTACGTCGATGCCAGCGGACGCGACTATCACGACAACGCAATGCGTTTCGGCATGCTCAGTCGCATCGCCGCGCAGCTGGGAACGGTGCATTCCCCGCTGCGGGGCTGGAGCGCCGACGTCGTGCACTGCAACGACTGGCCGACCGGGCTGGTGCCCTTGTACCTGGCGCAGTCACGCCTGATTTCGCCGCAGGAGCCGGTGGCCGCGAGCGTGATCACCATCCACAACCTCGCCTTCCAGGGCACCTTCCCCATGGCCAGCGCCGACGTGCTGGGCGTGCCGTGGCAGTGGCGCGGCATGGACGGCGTGGAGTTCTACGGCGAGCTGTCGATGCTGAAAGCGGGCCTGCAGTTCGCCGATGCCATCACCGCGGTCAGCCCCACCTACGCGAAGGAGATCCAGACGCCGGAGAACGGCATCGGCCTCGACGGCGTCTTGCGCGCGCGCGCTTCGCGGCTGACGGGCATCCTGAACGGGGTCGACACCACGGTGTGGAACCCGGCCCAGGACCCGCTGCTGCCGCACCGGTTCGGCCGCGGCAACTTCAAGGGCAAGGCCTTGTGCAAGTCCGCCTTGCAGGCCCGGGTCGGGCTGCCGGCTGAACGCGGCGCGATGCTGTTCGCGGTGGTCAGCCGGCTCACGCCGCAGAAAGGCATCGACCTGGTGCTCGCGGCGTTGCCGAAGATCCTGTCGTCGGGCGGCCAGCTGGTGGTGCTCGGCCAGGGCGAGCCGGGGCTGCAGCAAGGACTGCAGGAGGCCGTCGCGCGGCACCCGAGCCAGGTGGCAGTGACGGTGGACTTCGACGAAGGCCTGGCCCACCTGATCGAGGCCGGCGCCGACGCCTTCCTGATGCCTTCGCGCTTCGAGCCCTGCGGGCTCAACCAGATGTACAGCCAGTTGTACGGCACGCCCCCGATCGTCGCGCCGGTGGGCGGCTTGCGCGACTCGGTCACCGACGCCAGCGCCGACCCCGTGCAGGGAACCGGCTTCGTGCTGGCGAGTGTCGACGCCGCCGGCCTCGAAGAGGCCATCGGGCGCGCCTTGAAGGCCTGGCAGCAGCCGCAGCTGTGGAAGAAGATCCAGGCCAACGGCATGGCCCGCCACTTCGGGTGGGAGGACAGCGCGCGGCAGTACGTGCAGGTCTACCAGCGGGCGCAGGCCGTGGCCGGCGCCGCGGCCGACCCGGCGCTCAGCCCGGTGCGTTGACGATCTGCTCGCCCGCGAGGTTATCGCCCAGGAAGTCGAGGAAGCGCCGCACCGCGGGCACCATGCCGCGGCGCGAAGGGAACACCGCCAGCACATTCGCCGGCGGCGGCGCCCATCCCGGCAGCACCGGCACCAGGGTCCGCTCGCGCAGCTCCTGGGTGCACATGTAATCCGGCAACACGCACATGCCGGTGCCTTGCAGCACCGCGAACTTGAGCGTCAGCAGGTCGTCGGCCGTGTAGACCGGGTGATGGTGCAGGTCGTAGTCGGCGCCGTGCGGGCCCTGCAGCCGCCAGCTCGCGCGGCCATCGGCGGCATTCATCGCGATCGTCGGCAGGTGCTTGAGATCCTCCGTGGACACCGGTGCGCCGAAGCGTTGCAGCAGCTGGGGGCTCGCCACCAGGATCCCGTTGGTCGGGCCCAGCTTCTTGATCACCAGCGAGCCGCTGTCGTCCATGCTGGCGCGCACCCGCAGCGCCACGTCCACGCTCTCCTGCACCAGGTCGACCACGCGGTTGGTCACCAGCATGTCGATGCGCACCTGCGGGTGCGCCGCCAGGAAGCGTGGCAGCACGGGCCCGATGGTGGTCTGCGCCAGGGTGACCGGACAGGTGATGCGAACCGTGCCGCGCGCTTCGGTCTGCACCGCGGCGACTGCTTCGTCCGCGGCTTCGGCCTGCTCGCGCATGGCGACGCAGTGGCGGTGGTAGATCTCGCCCGCCTGCGTCAGCGACAGCTTGCGGGTGGTCCGCTGCAGCAGCCGCACGCCCAGGCGTGCCTCGAGCTGTGCAATGCGCCGCGACAGCTTCGACTTGGGCACG
>JAQGMY010000451.1 GCA_028292105.1 Ramlibacter sp. | reverse complement strand
AAGGTCAGCAACATGGCGGCGCACCTCTCTAGAAGCGGGACGAGAGACTCACTTGTACCAGCCGGCCGGCGCCCGGCACATAGTGCCCGCGGTACAGCGAATCCGCATACAGCTTGTTCGCCACGTTGGAGACGTTGGCCTTCACTGTCCACTGGTCGTTGATCATGTACTCCGCCAGCAGGTCGGCGGTGACGAAGCCCGGCGCCTGCCACGGCCCCTGGCCGCCGGTGGTCACCACGTCGGCCGGCGCCTGCTTGCTGCGGAAGTTCAGGCCGCCGCCGACGCGCCATTTCGGCGTGAGCTGGTAGGTGCTCCAGATGGTGCCACTGTGCTTCGGGCTCAGCCCCGGGCGATCGCCCACGCGATTGCCCGCGGTGGTGCTCGACGACGTGGCGTCGACGCGCGCGATCGGCATCCACATGTACGAGCCGAACACCTCCCACTGGGTGGTGATGCGGCCGACGATGTCGAATTCGAACCCGGCGGAGTGCCGCTTGCCGGAGAGCAGCAGGCGGGTGAGCGAGGTGTCCGGGTCCGTGTTGCGTTCGTTCAGCTTGGTCGAGCGGAACAGCGCGAGGCGGTAGGAGAAGCGCTTGTCTTCGGAATCCATCTTGGCCCCGAGCTCGATGTTCTCGCTTTGCTCCGGCGGCGTGTTGGCGCTCAGCGGGCTGTACGAGTAGGTGTCGCCCGAGGTATTGAACGAGGTGCCGTACGAGAAGTGGAACGAGTGGCGGTCGTCCCGCTGGTACAGCACGCCGAAGCGCTTGCTCCACTCACCGATCCTCTGCTGGTACTGCAGCGTCGCACCGGGCGTGGGGTAGTTGTCGTAGCGGCCATCCATGCTGTCGTAGCGCAGGCCGCCCAGCACCTTCCAGTGCGGCGCCACCTGCACCAGGTCCTGCACGTACGCGCCCCAGGCCTTCGAGAGGAACTGGCTGCCGACCCGCAGGCTGCGCAGGCTTTCGTTGACGGCGGCCACGTCATCGGGTGTGCCGGCGGTGGTGTTGGGCTTGACCGGCACGATGCCGCCTTGCGCCGCCGTCAACGGCGTGTAGAGCGTCTTCTGCTCGCGTGCCAGGTCGATGCCGGTCTGCAGTTCATTCTGGTAGCCCCAGGCCTTGAACCTGGTGGTGTAGTCGCTCTGCGCCTGCACGGTGTCCACGGACTGGATCTTGAAGTTGTTGCCGCGCGTGAAGACCGTGTTCGGGCCGAAATTCGCCAGGCTGGTGGTGGCTGATGCGAAGCGGATGGCGCTGGCGCGCAGGTCGCGGTCGAACCAGCCGCGCCGCACCTGCGTGCGCAGCTCGCTGCCGTCCTCGAACCGGTGCAGCTGGGCAAAGCCCAGCGTCTGCGCCATGCCGGCGTTGTAGTCGCTGCGCAGCCCGTAGTAGTTGGTGGGATCCAGCCCGGGAATGATGGTGCTCGACGACGCCGGCGAAGTGGCGGTCGGCCGGATCCACGGGATGCCGTAGTTGATGCCGTTGTTGTTGTTCAGGCTGAACAGGCTGACCATGAACTCGTCCGCCGTGCCTATCCCCCAGCGGTAGGCGGCCGCCACGCCTTCCTTGTCGATGGAACTGCCGGAGCCATTGTTCTCCGCCCGCGTCTTCATCACGTTGATGCGCAGGCCGGCGTTCTCGGTGGTGTGGAAGTTGAAGTCGCCGGTGAGGCGGCCGTATTCGTGGTTGCCCACCGTGGTCGTGACTTCGTGTTCCGTCAGCAGGCGTGGCACCTTGCTGACCTGGTTGACGGCACCGCCGGTGGAGCCGCGCCCGAACAGCATCGATGCCGAGCCGCGCAGAACTTCGACGCGGTCGTGATTGAAGGTGTCGCGGTCGTAGAAGGCTGGATCGCGCATGCCGTCCAGGAAGATGTCGCCCGTTGCCGAGAGCGAAAAGCCGCGCAGGCGGATGTCTTCCTCGCCACCTTCGGCGGCCTGGAAGGTCACGCCCGCGGTCTGGCGCAGGGCGTCCTTCAAGGTGTCGAGGTTGCGGTCATCGATCAGCTTTTCGGTGATGACCGTGATCGACTGCGGGATGTCACGCAATTCCTGCGTGCCGCGGCCGATGTTGGTGGTGGTCGCGCGCAAGGTGTCCTTGCCCTGCGCCTGGTCCTGCTTTTCCTGGACGATCACGGTGGACAGGGTCGGGGTGGCTGCGGGTGCGGAAGGCTGCGCCCAGGCTCCCGCGGAAGCGGCGAGCATCAGGGCACCGAGCGGCAGCAGGGCGGCATCGGACGAGGGGTATGGGTGCGCCAAGGGGAGGCCTCCAGACGGGCCCGCGCACGGCGGGCAGGTGGAACGAGAGGCTGGCTGGCGCCGGAAAGGCGCGGTCTGGCTGGCCCAAACGATGGAATCGGGCGGATCATAATCTAAATGCGAATCGCTAGCATTTGCAATACAATCACGCCACACCCCGCCGCCATGAACACCCGGACGCTGCCCCCAACTGCCATTCACTACCCGTCCGTTGCAGCTCGTGCGGCCGGCCAGCGGCTGGACCAGGCGCCGGTCGGGCGGCCGTTCACGGTCCGGCAGGTTCGGGCCGACCCGCAGGTTCCCGAGCGCGCGCGCCAGCTGGAAGAGATCGGTTTTTGCCCGGGCGAGCCCGTGATGGTGATGGCCCGCGGAGTGCCGGGCGGCGAGCCGCTGGTGGTCCGCATCGGCCAGTCGACGTTCGCCCTGCGCGGCGCCGAAGCCGCCTGCATTCACATCGAGGGACCGCCGGGCGCCGCATGAACGAGGCGGTCGTCCACCTGCATCCGACCGGCCGGCTGGCCGCACTGGTCGGCAATCCCAACGCCGGCAAGACAGCCCTGTTCAACCGCCTGACGGGCAGCAACCAGAAGGTTGCGAATTACGCCGGCGTGACGATAGAACGCAAGGAAGGCCGGCTGAGCCTGCCCTCCGGCAAGACGGTGCGGGTTCTCGACCTGCCTGGCACGTACAGCCTGAACCCGCGTTCGCCCGACGAGCGCATCACCGTCGATGTCCTGCTGGGCACGGCCCGGGGCGAAAAGCGCCCCGATCTGGTGGTGTGCGTGGTGGACGCCACCAACCTGCGCCGCGGCCTGCGCCTGGTGCTGGGCATCAAGCGCATGGGGCTGCCCTGCGTGGTGGCGCTGAACATGTCCGACCTCGCCGCCAGCCGGGGCGTCCACGTGGACAGCGATGGCCTGGCCAGCGAGCTGGGGGTGCCAGTGGTGAGCACCGTCGCCGTGCAGGGCGAGGGCGACGCCGCCCTGCGCGAGCTGCTGGCGCGGCCCGAGGTGTGGCAGCCGACCACCAGCCTCATGCCTGTCCCCATGCCGGCGGGCGAAGAACAGCCGGACCACGAGCGGGTGCGAACCATCCTGCAGCGCCTGGGGCTGGACGAACTCGCCCCGCACCTCGTGAGCGATCGCATCGACCGCGTGGTGCTGCATCCGATCGTCGGGCCGCTGCTGCTGGCGGTGCTGCTGTTCCTGGTGTTCCAGGCGGTCTTCGCCTGGGCCGAATGGCCCAAGGAGATGATCGAAGCTGCCACCGCCTGGCTGGGCAGGCAGACCGGGGCGCTGGTCCCCGAGGGTTACCTGCGCAGCTTCATCACCGACGGCCTGATCGCCGGCCTCGGTGGCGTGATCGTGTTCCTGCCGCAGGTGCTGATCCTGTTCTTCTTCATCCTCGTGCTGGAGGAGTCCGGCTACCTGCCCCGCGCGGCCTTCCTGCTCGACCGCATCATGGGCGGCGTCGGCCTGTCCGGGCGTTCCTTCATCCCCTTGCTATCCAGCTTTGCCTGCGCCATCCCCGGCATCATGGCGACGCGCACCATCGCCAACCCTCGCGACCGGCTCGTCACGATCATGATCGCGCCGATGATGACGTGCTCGGCCCGCTTGCCGGTCTACGCCTTGTTGATCGGCGCCTTCATTCCGCAGCGCAAGGTCGGACCCGGCATCGAGCTGCAAGGCCTGGTGCTGTTCGGCTTGTACATCGCCGGCATCCTGGGCGCGCTGCTCGTGGCCTGGATCCTCAAGCGCGCCACCAGCCGCGGCCAGGTGCGGGCGCTGATGATGGAACTGCCCACCTACCACTGGCCGCACGTGGGCAACGTGGCGCTGGGCCTGTGGCAGCGTGCAGCCATCTTCATGCGGCGGGTGGGCACCATCATCCTGGTGCTGACGATCGTGTTGTGGGTGCTGGCAAGCTTCCCCGCGCCGCCCCCGGGTGCCACCGGGCCCGCCATCGAGTACAGCGTGGCCGGCATGCTGGGCCACGGCCTGGCGGTGCTGCTGGCGCCGATCGGCTTCAACTGGCAGATCAGCGTCGCACTGGTGCCGGGACTGGCGGCGCGCGAAGTGGCGGTGAGTGCGCTGGGAACCGTCTACGCGCTGTCCGCCACCGGGCAGGACACCGCCGGTGCGCTGGCGCCCCTCATCGCCAGCCAATGGAGCCTGGCCACCGCGCTGTCGCTGCTGGCCTGGTATGTGTTTGCGCCGCAGTGCCTGGCCACGCTCGCGACGGTGCGGCGGGAAACCGGCGGATGGCGCTGGCCGCTGGTGATGGCGGCCTACCTGTTCGGCCTCGCCTATCTGGCCTCCTTCGTCACCTACCGCGCCGCGCTGGCCCTCGGCTGGGGCTGAAGCCTCAGCTGGACGCTTCGCCCATCTGCGACTGCAGGTAGTTGGGCAGGCCGACCTTGGCGATGAGATCGAGCTGGGTCTCCAGGTAGTCGATGTGCTCCTCGGTGTCTTCGAGGATGCGCTCGAGGATCTCGCGCGAGATGTAGTCGCGCACGGTCTCGCAGTGCGCGATGCCGATCTTCACGGTGGCCTGGGCGCCGCGCTCGCTTTGGAGGTCGCCGTTCAGGATCTCGGGCACGTCCTCGCCGACCAGCAGCTTGCCCAGATCCTGCAGGTTCGGCAGCGCGTCCAGGAACAGGATGCGCTCCATCAACTTGTCGGCGTGTTTCATCTCGCCGATCGACTCTTCGTATTCCTTCTTGGCCAGCTTGGTGAAGCCCCAGTGCTTCAGGATGCGGTAATGCAGGAAGTACTGGTTGGTCGCGGTCAGCTCGTTCTTGAGTTGCGCCTGCAGATGCTGGATGACTTGCGGATCGCCTTGCATGGCCCTCGCCGGTTGTTGGTTGTGGCGGCCATTGTGGCCCAAAGAAAAGGGGGCGGGGACACAAAGTCCTCGCCCCCTGACACTCGCCCGTGGATCGCCGTTCTTAGTGCCGGATCAGGTGATCGAAGGCACCGAGCGCTGCCTTGGCGCCGTCGCCGGCGGCGATGATGATCTGCTTGAACGGCACGGTGGTGGCGTCGCCGGCGGCGAACACGCCGGGCACCGAGGTCTGGCCCCTGGCATCGACAACGATTTCCCCGTGCTTGGAGAGCTCGACTGAACCCTTGAGCCACTCGGTGTTGGGGACGAGCCCGATCTGCACGAACACGCCTTCCAGGTCCACGCGCTTTTCTTCGCCCGAAGTGCGGTCCTTGTAGGTCAGCCCGTCGACCTTGTCGGAGCCCGTGATGGCGGTGGTCTGCGCATTGAGGATCACGTCCACGTTCGCCAGGCTGCGCAGCTTGCGCTGCAGCACCTCGTCGGCCCGCAGCCTGGTGTCGAACTCCACCAGCGTCACGTGCTTGACGATGCCCGCGAGGTCGATGGCCGCCTCGACGCCGGAGTTGCCGCCGCCGATCACCGCCACCCGCTTGCCCTTGTAGAGGGGGCCGTCACAGTGCGGGCAGTAGGCCACGCCCTTGTTCTTCAGCTCGTGCTCGCCGGGCACGTTGATGTTGCGCCAGCGCGCGCCGGTGGTGATGATCACGGTCCTGGCCTTCAGGGCGGCGCCGCTTTCGAGTTCGACCTCGATCAGTTCGGCACCCTTCTTCAGCGCCTTGGCGCGCTGCAGGTTCATGATGTCCACGTCGTAGTGGCGCACGTGTTCCTCCAGTGCCATCGCGAACTTCGGGCCTTCGGTTTCCTTGACCGAGACGAAGTTCTCGATGCCGAGCGTGTCCAGCACCTGGCCACCGAAGCGCTCGGAAGCGACGCCGGTGCGGATGCCCTTGCGCGCCGCGTACACCGCGGCAGCTGCGCCCGCGGGGCCACCGCCGACGATCAGCACGTCGAACGGCTCCTTGGCCGCGATCTTCGCGGCTTCGCGCTCGGCCCCACCCTTGTCGATCTTGGCGAGGATCTCTTCGAGCGTGAGACGCCCGGAGTCGAAGAAGGTGCCGTTGAGGAAGACCGTAGGCACACCCATGATCTGGCGTTCCTTGATCTCGTCCTGGAAGAGGCCGCCTTCGATCATCGTGGTCTTGATGCGCGGGTTCTGCACCGCCATCAGGTTCAGCGCCTGCACGACGTCGGGGCAGTTGTGGCAGGTGAGGGAGACGTACACCTCGAATTCGAAGTCGCCGTCGAGGGCGCGGATCTGCTCCAGCAGGGCCTGCTCCACCTTCGGCGGGTAGCCGCCGACCTGCAGCAGCGCCAGCACCAGCGAGGTGAACTCATGCCCCATCGGCAGGCCGGCGAAGCGCGGGCCGTCGGTGTGGCCGGGCTTGTTGATCTGGAACGACGGCGTGCGGTAGGGACCATCGCGCGTTTCGATGACGGTCACGCGCGGGGAAGCGTCCGTGATGTCCTTCAGCAGCGCCTGCATGTCCGCCGAAGCCTTGGTGTCGTCCAGCGAAGCGACGATCTCCACCGGCTGCGTCATCCGGTCCAGGTAGGTCGTCAGTTGGGCTTTGAGATTGGCGTCGAGCATGGAGGCCTCCGTTGGAGTGTTCTTGGAAAACGAATGAAAAAGGCCCGCGGCGGTGCTCGCCCGGGCCTTGGGGCAGGTAGCCGGCGCGAACGCCGGCGACTGCTGGCGGGCTTTAGATCTTGCCGACCAGGTCCAGCGACGGCGTCAGCGTGGCGGAGCCTTCTTCCCACTTGGCGGGGCAGACTTCACCCGGGTGGGCGGCCACGTACTGGGCGGCCTTCAGGCGGCGCAGCGTTTCCTTGGCGTCACGGCCGATGCCGTTGTCGTGCACTTCGATCGTCTTGATCTTGCCCGAGGGGTCGATCACGAAGGTGCCGCGCAGCGCCAGGCCGGTGTCTTCGCCCTCGGTGATCAGCACCTGGAAGAAGCGGGCCAACTGGTGGCTGGGGTCGCCGATCAGCGGGTACTGCACCTTGGCAATGGTGTCGGAGGTGTCGTGCCACGCCTTGTGGGTGAAATGGGTGTCGGTGGACACACCATAGACTTCGACGCCGAGCTTCTTGAACTCGTCGTAGTTGTCGGCCAGGTCGCCGAGCTCGGTCGGGCAGACGAAGGTGAAGTCGGCGGGATAGAACACGACGACCGACCATTTGCCCTTGAAGTTCTGCTCCGTGACGGGCACGAACTTGCCGTTGTGGTACGCGGTGGCGCTGAACGCGGGGACTTCGGTGTTGATGAGAGACATTTATTTCCTCTATGGCTGAGCACGCTCTGATGAATCGCGCCAATGAAGGATAAGGCCTCCGCGGCGCATATCCCAATTGAAAGGCGCCATGGGCCGATTAGCCAGCGGCTATGAGCCTGCCGCCCGAGGGTCCTAGTACTCCAGCAGCTCGGGCCGGATCTCCTGCAGGATCGTCGTCGCGATTTCCTCTATCGACTTTGTGGTGGTCGACAGCCAGCGGATGCCTTCGCGCCGCATCATGGCCTCGGCCTCGGCCACCTCGTACCGGCAGTTGTCCAGCGCCGCATAGCGCGAGTTCGGCCGCCGCTCGTTGCGGATCTCGCTCAGCCGCTCCGGCTGGATCGTCAGGCCGAACATCTTCTTGCGGTGCAGGGCCAGCGACGGGGGCAACTGCCGGCGGTCGAAGTCTTCCGGGATCAGCGGGTAATTCGCGGCTTTCAGCCCGTGCTGCATGGCCAGGTACAGCGACGTCGGTGTCTTGCCGCTGCGGCTGACGCCGACCAGGATCACGTCCGCCTGCTCCAGGTCGCGGTTCGACTGGCCATCGTCGTGCGCCAGGCTGAAGTTGATCGCTTCGATGCGATCGTGGTACTCCTGGCTCTTGCTGACGTCGGTGAAGCGGCCCACACGGTGGCTGGACTTCATCCCCAGCTCGATCTCCAGCGGCCGCACGAAGGTGCCGAACATGTCCAGCACCATGGCCTTGCAGCCGTCCTCGATCGCCTGCAGCACTTCGACGTTCACCAGCGTGGTGAAGACGACCGGCCGCCGCCCTTCGACTTCGGCGGTGTGATTCACCTGGCGCACCACCTGGTGCGCCTTGTCCACCGTGTCGATGAAGGGCAGGCGCACGTGGCGCGGCTTGAACTCGAACTGCGCCAGGATGGCGTTGCCGAAGGTTTCGGCGGTGATGCCGGTGCCGTCGGAGACGAAGAAGACGGTGCGCGTGTGCATGATGCTTTGCTGCCCTCGAGGGTTGGGAGGCGCGCCCCGGACGAGGTGGCGGCGCCTACAATCCGCCCCATTATCCGAATTCCCGTGCCCCGACCGGCCCCTGCCGCCGGCTTTTCGAGGGCCAATTCGCATCGATGACCTGCCGCCGCCCATTCCAACAAGACCAAAGCCTTCCGGCAGGCCCCGATGCGACGCGCCTGGGCGCAGACCCGATTTCACTTTATGGAGTCTTCCCATGTCTGCACTCTTCGATGCGACCGCCCTGGTCGTTCCGTTTGAGAACCTGAGAATGTCGGACGTCGAGGCCGTCGGCGGAAAGAACGCCAGCCTCGGCGAAATGATCTCGCAGCTGCCCAACGGGGTGCGCGTGCCCACCGGGTTTGCCACCACTGCCCATGCATTCCGCCAGTTCCTCAAGCACGAGGGCCTGGCGGCGCGCATCCAGCAGCGGCTGGAGACCCTGGACACCGAAGACGTGCGCGCGCTCGCCGCCGCCGGCGCCGAAATCCGCGGCTGGCTGGAGGCGCAACCGTTTCCGCAGGACCTGGAGCGGGAAATCCGCGCCCATTTCGAGAAGCTGAGCGCCGGCAACCCGCAGGCCAGCTTCGCCGTGCGCTCGTCGGCCACCGCCGAAGACCTGCCCGATGCCTCGTTCGCCGGGCAGCAGGAGACCTTCCTCAATGTGGTGGGCATCGACGCCGTGCTGCACAAGATGAAGGAAGTCTTCGCCTCGCTGTACAACGATCGCGCCATCAGCTACCGCGTGCACAAGGGCTTCGCGCACGCGGACGTCGCGCTGTCCGCCGGCGTGCAGCGCATGGTCCGGTCCGACCTCGGCGCCGCCGGGGTGATGTTCACCATCGACACCGAGTCCGGCTTCGACCAAGTCGTCTTCATCACGTCCAGCTACGGCCTGGGCGAGACGGTGGTGCAGGGCGCGGTCAATCCCGACGAGTTCTACGTCCACAAGCCGATGCTCAGGGCCGGCAAGCGCGCCGTGATCCGCCGCAACCTTGGCTCCAAGCTGATCCAGATGGTATTTGCCGGCGACGCCGAGCGCGCGGCCGGCGGCAAGCTGGTGAGCACCGTCGACGTGCCGCTGGAGCAGCGCAACCGCTATTCCCTCACCGACCAGGATGTCGAGGCGCTGGCCGGTTATGCGCTGGTGATCGAGGAGCACTACGGCCGTCCCATGGACATCGAGTGGGGCAAGGACGGCACCGACGGCCTGCTGTACATCCTGCAGGCCCGGCCCGAGACCGTGAAGAGCCAGCAGAAGGGCAAGGCCGAGATGCGCTACAAGCTCAAGGGCAAGAGTAGCGTGCTGGCCGAGGGCAGGGCGATCGGCCAGAAGGTCGGAACCGGGCCGGTGCGGCTCGTGCACAGCACCGCCGAGATGGACCGGGTGCAGGCGGGCGACGTGCTGGTCACCGACATGACCGACCCCAACTGGGAACCCGTGATGAAGCGCGCCAGCGCCATCGTCACCAACCGCGGCGGCCGCACCTGCCATGCCGCGATCATTGCCCGCGAACTCGGCATCCCGGCGGTGGTGGGCTGCGGCAACGCCACCGAGGTGCTGAAGGACGGCACGCTCGTGACCGTGAGCTGCTCGGAAGGCGACACCGGCTACATCTACGACGGGCTGCTGGAAACCGAGATCACCGAGGTCCAGCGCGGCGAGATGCCGCAGATCAAGACCAAGATCACGATGAACGTCGGCAATCCGCAGCTGGCCTTCGACTTCGCGCAGCTGCCGAACGACGGCGTCGGGCTGGCGCGGCTCGAGTTCATCATCAACAACAACATCGGCGTCCACCCCAAGGCGATCCTGGACTACCCGAACGTCGACAACGACCTGAAGAAGGCCGTGGAGTCGGTAGCGCGCGGCCATGCCTCACCGCGCGCCTTCTACGTCGACAAGGTGGCGGAGGGCGTCGCCACCATCGCCGCGGCCTTCTGGCCGAAACCGGTGATCGTGCGCCTGTCGGACTTCAAGTCCAACGAGTACCGCAAGCTGATCGGTGGCAGCCGCTACGAGCCCGAGGAAGAAAACCCGATGCTCGGGTTCCGTGGCGCCGCCCGCTACATCAGCGCCGAGTTCCGCGAGGCCTTCGCGATGGAGTGCGAGGCGCTGGTGCGCGTGCGCCAGGAGATGGGCCTGAGCAACGTGCAGGTGATGGTGCCCTTCGTGCGCACGCTGGCCCAGGCCGAGCGCGTGACCAAGCTGCTGGCGGAACGCGGACTGCAGCGCGGCAAGGACGGCCTCAAGCTGATCATGATGTGCGAGATCCCCAGCAACGCGATCCTCGCCGAGGAGTTCCTGGAGTACTTCGACGGCTTTTCGATCGGGTCCAACGACCTGACCCAGCTCACGCTGGGCCTGGACCGCGACTCCGGCCTCGAACTGCTGGCGGCCGACTTCGACGAGCGCGACCCGGCGGTCAAGGCGCTGCTGTCGCGCGCCATCTCCGCCTGCGTGAAGCAGGGCAAGTACGTCGGCATCTGCGGCCAGGGGCCGAGCGACCATCCGGACTTCGCCGTCTGGCTGGTGGAGGCCGGCATCAGCTCGATCTCCCTGAACCCGGACAGCGTGATCGCGACCTGGCAGAAGCTGGCGGAGTGACGGCGCGCCCTGGAGGGGCCTTGTCGCAAACACCTAAGGAAGGCGCGGCGCGGCAGTGCCATCATCCGCGCCATGGATGACCCGCCGCTTCGCACCCGCACCGCGCGCAAGGTGCTGGTGCTGCGGCTGGCGCTGCTGACGGTGTGGGCGAGCGTCAGCTTCGTCGCCTGCTTCTTCGCGCGCAAGCTCGAGTTCGTGGTGTTCGGCTGGCCCTTCGGGTACTGGTTCGCCGCGCAAGGGGCGATGCTCGCCTTCATCGCGATCGTGACCATCCATGCGATCGCGATGAACCGGCTGGCGCCGGAGGACGCGCTCCCGACGGGCACGAGGGACCACCTTGGCTGAGGCTGGCACCGGGGCCTACGAGCGACGCCTGCGGCGCATCCTCGGCTCCTTCATTGCGGCCTTCCTGTTGTTCCTGTTGCTGCTCGGATGGGCGGAGCACCACGGGCTCTCGCGCTTCTGGCTCGGCCCGATCTTCATGTTCTCCACGGTGATGATGTATGCGGCCATCGGCATCCGCAGCCGCACCAGCGATCCCGAGGAATACTACGTCGCCGGGCGGCGCATCCCCGCCATGTACAACGGCATGGCAGCCGCTGCCGACTGGATGAGTGCCGCCTCGTTCATCAGCATGGCCGGCGGCCTGTACCTGCAAGGCTATGGCGGCAGCGAGGCGCAGGCCGGGGGGCTGGCCTACATCCTGGGATGGACGGGCGGCTTCTGCCTGGTGGGCCTGCTGATCGCGCCACAGCTGCGGCGCATGAATCTCTACACCGTGCCGGAGTTCTTCGAGGTGCGCTTCGGCGGCCGCTGGCCACGCGTGATCGCGGCACTGGCGGCGGTGCTGTGCTCCTTCATCTACGTGGTGGCGCAGATCTACGGCATCGGCCTGATCGCCTCGCGGCTGACCGGCGTGCAGTTCGAGATCGGCATCCTGCTGGGCCTCGGCGGCGTGCTCCTGTGTTCCTTTCTCGGGGGCATGAAGGCGATCACCTGGACCCAGGTGACGCAGTACGTCGTCATGCTGCTGGCTTTCCTGATCCCGGTCTCCTGGCTCGCCTACAAGCAGCTCGGACAGCCCGCGGCGCCCATCGTCTACGGTTCCCAGTTGCAGAAGATCAGCGCACTGGAGGACCGCATCGCAGCCGACCCCGCCGAGCAGGAGGTGGCCGCGATCTTCCTGCGCCGCGCCCGCGAGTACGAAGGCTGGCTGCAGGACGTGGATGGCGCGCTGGCACGCGAACGGGCGGCGGCGCAGCTGCGCGTGCGCACGCTCAAGCAGCAAGGGGCGGACTCCGCCCAGGTGGTGCAGGCGAACCGGACGGTCGCTGCCTTGCCTCGCGACGCTGCCGCGGCGCGCGAGCAGTGGACCCGCGCCCGCAACGAGAGCTATGAGCGCGCCAAGCCGCTCGGCGGGCTGCCGCGCCACAGCCAGCCCTTCGCCGGCGACCCCGACGGCACACCCCGGGAGCAGGAGGCATTCAAGACCTCGCGCATCAATTTCCTGGCCCTGATGTTCTGCCTGATGGTGGGCACGGCGGGGCTGCCGCACCTGCTCACGCGCTACTACACGACCCCCAGCGTGGCCGCCGCGCGCTCCTCGGTCGCCTGGTCGCTGTTCTTCATCGCGCTGGTCTACGTCAGCGCGCCCGCCCTCGCGGTGCTGGTGAAGTTCGAGGTGATGAACAACCTGGTGGGCAGCAGTTTCGACGCGTTGCCGCCGTGGATCGCGCAGTGGGCGCGGGTCGACCCCGCGCTGCTGTCCGTCGCCGACGTGAACGGCGATCGCATCCTGCAGTGGGGCGAGATCCGCCTGGGCGCCGACATCATCATGCTGGCCACGCCGGAGCTCGGCGGGCTGCCTTACGTGATCTCCGGGCTGGTGGCGGCAGGCGGGCTCGCGGCGGCGCTGTCGACCGCCGACGGCCTGCTGCTCACCATCAGCAATGCGCTGGTGCGCGACATCTTCTGCCACGACTTCAAGCCGAAGTTGCCGCCGGAGCAGCGGGTGATCCTGTCGAAGTTCGCGCTGATGGTGGTCGCCCTGATGGCGGCGGTGGTCGCTTCGACCAAGCCGGCGGAGATCCTCTCGCTGGTCTCCGCCTCCTTCTCGCTGGCTGCATCCGCGTTCGTCCCCGCCATGCTGCTCGGGCTCGCGTGGCGCGGCGCCAACCACCGCGGTGCCATGGCCGGCATGCTGGCGGGCCTGGGCATCACGGTGTACTACATGACCATCAACGCGCCGGGCGTGCGCGCCTGGCTCGGACTGGCGGCGCAGCAGCAGCTCTGGTTCGGCATCCAGCCCCTGTCCGCAGCCGTGTTCGGCGTGCCCCTCGGCTTTGCCGTGACCTGGCTGACCAGCCTCGCGACCCGCCGGCGGGCCTAGGGCCCCAGGCGCCTAGGGATTGCCCTAGGCAAGCTGGTCGGCAAAAGTCAGGTCCACGTCAGACCGGCTTCGAACACTAGCGGCTTCCATCCATAAAGGAGACATCAATGGCAACTCCATCCGGGACGGTGAGCGGGATGAACGTCCACAACGCCGACGGGACGATGACGCGCGAGGAGAAGAAGGTCATCTTCGCTTCCTCGCTCGGGACCGTGTTCGAGTGGTACGACTTCTACCTTTATGGTTCGCTGGCCGCCATCATCGGCGCCCAGTTCTTCTCCGGGCTGGATCCCACGTCGGCGTACATCTTCGCGCTGCTGGCCTTTGCGGCCGGCTTCCTGGTGCGCCCGTTCGGCGCCATCGTGTTCGGCCGCCTCGGCGACATGATCGGTCGCAAGTACACCTTCCTGGTCACCATCCTGATCATGGGTGCGTCGACCTTCATCGTCGGCTTGTTGCCCAACTACAATGCGATCGGCATCGCCGCCCCGGTGATCCTGATCGCGCTGCGCCTGTTGCAAGGCCTGGCGCTCGGGGGCGAGTACGGCGGTGCCGCGACCTACGTGGCCGAACACGCGCCGCACGGCAAGCGCGGTGCCTACACCTCCTGGATCCAGACCACGGCCACCCTGGGCCTGTTCATGTCGTTGCTGGTGATCCTGGGCGTGCGCGAGGCGATGGACCCCAAGGCCTGGGCCGAGTGGGGCTGGCGCATCCCGTTCCTGGTCTCGATCCTGCTGCTGGCGGTGTCCGTCTGGATCCGCCTGAGCCTGAACGAGTCCCCGGCCTTCCAGAAGATGAAGTCCGAAGGCAAGACCTCCAAGCGGCCGCTGGGCGAATCCTTCGGCGAATGGAAGAACCTGAAGATCGTGATCCTGGCGCTGTTCGGCCTGACCGCCGGCCAGGCCGTGGTCTGGTACACCGGCCAGTTCCAGGCGCTGTTCTTCATGACGACGATGGCCAAGGTCGACGTCACCACCGCGAACCTGCTGATCGCCGCCTCGCTGCTGATCGGCACGCCGTTCTTCGTGGTGTTCGGCACGCTGTCGGACAAGATCGGCCGCAAGCCCATCATCATGGCCGGCTGCCTGATCGCTGCGCTGACGTACTTCTCGGTGTTCCCGATGCTGTTGAAGTACGCCAATCCGGCCCTGGTGGAGGCGCAACAAAAGACCAGGGTGATCGTCACCGCCGATCCGAAGGAATGCTCGTTCCAGGGCAGCCCGATCGCGCGCGACATCGACTTTCGCACCTCGTGCGACATCGCCAAGCGCGCGCTGACCCAGTCCTACATCCCGTACGAGAACCAGGCCGGCACGCCGGGCACGCCCGCCACCATCACCCTGGGCGACAAGGTGCTGACGGCGCCCGCCGCCACGCTGAACGCGGAGCGCCACGGCTTTTCCGCCGAGAGCGCCAAGGCGGTCGCCGACTTCCGCAAGGGCCTGACCGACACAGCCAAGGCGGCAGGCCTCACGGCCGCCGCGGACCCCGCCAAGATGAACAAGGGCATGGTGCTGCTGATGCTGGTGTTCCTGGTGATCCTGGTGACCCTGGTGTACGGCCCGATCGCGGCCATGCTGGTGGAGCTGTTCCCGACCCGCATCCGCTACACCTCGATGAGCCTGCCGTATCACATCGGCAACGGCTGGTTCGGTGGCCTGCTGCCGACGACGGCCTTCGCGATGACGGCGGCGACGGGCGACATCTTCTACGGCCTGTGGTACCCGGTCATCGTGGCGGCCGGGACCTTCGTCATCGGCATGCTGTTCATCCGCGAAACCAAGGACGTCGACATCTACGCCCGCGACTAGCGCGATTGCCGCAGGGCGGCAAGGCCCGCCCTCCGGCGGGTCTTTTACGTCTTTCGGATAGAGGAAAACACCTCTTATCGGGCCAGCTGTTTCGACCAGACTCGGCGGGACACAAGCAGTGGGAGTGACCGTGATCCTTGTGAAAACTGACGCCGGCCTGCAGGTGATGAAGGACAGGTCGGTGGCGCTGAGCCCGAGGCAGCGGTCGGCCTTCATCCTGTTCGACGGCAAGCGCACGCTCGCCGACGTGCTCGCGGCGACCGCGACGATGGGGGTGAGCCGCGAGGAGATCGACCAGCTGCTCGCCCTGGGCCTGCTGCGCGAGTCCGCTGTCCGGACGCAATCCGCGGCGCAGATCCAGCCCGATACGCCGGCCGGACACGAATTGCCCGAGCGGCCGCATCGCTCGTCCCAGCAGCGCTATGCCCAGGCCTATCCGATCGCCATCCAGCTGACTTCGGCCATGGGCCTGCGCGGGCTGCGCCTGAACCTGGCGGTGGAGGGCGCCAGCAGCTACGAGCAGCTGGCGGCGCTGGCGCCGCGGATCCGCGAGGCCGTGGGGCCGGAGAAATTCCTGCCTCTGGGACTGGCCCTGCACGACGCCTGATGCCCCGACCGCGGGCGGCTGGCGCCCCAGTGCTATAATTTCTGGCTTTGCCTTGCCGCACCGGGCGTTCCCGCATGACCGAGGTCATGGGTGGACGACGTGACCTTCGGTCATGGACGCAACCGGGCGGCTTCATCCACAAGGAGAATCCATGCGTCATTACGAAATCATTTTGCTGATCCACCCGGACCAGAGCGAACAGGTTCCGGCCATGCTGGAACGTTACAAGACCATGATCACCGCCGGCGGCGGCAAGGTGCATCGGGTCGAGGACTGGGGACGGCGCCAGCTGGCCTACCAGATCAACAAGCTGGCCAAGGCCCACTACCTGTGCGTCAACATCGAGGCCGACCAGGCCGTGATGAGCGAGCTGGAGCACGCCTTCCGCTTCAACGACGCCGTCCTGCGCCACCTCACCGTGGTCAAGAAGAAGGCCGACACCGGCCCGTCGTCGATGATGAAGACGGTCGAGCGCGAAGAAGCGCGCAAGGCCCAGCAGGCGGAGTACCAGTCGTAAGCGGCTGAACGCCGGGAGTGAACCAGGTCGTCCTGAGCGCCTGTATCGCGGAGGCAAGCGCCATGCGGTACACGCCGGCCGGATTGCCCGCCCTCGATGTGCGGCTCGAACACGAGTCCGCGATCGACGAGGCAGGGCAAAAGAGGCAGGTGAAGGTGGCGGTCAAGGCGGTGGCCTTCGGGTCCATCGCGGAGACGCTGGTGAGGCAGTCGATCGGCAGCGCCTGGCGCTTCACCGGTTTCCTGGCGACTCCCCGCAACGGCAAGCATCCGGTGCTCCACATCCAGTCATTCGTTCAAGAAGCTTAATTTTTCAGAGGTCCACATGGCCACGTTCAAGAAATTCAACAAGGACAAGCGTCCGAAGCGCAACACCCAGTCGCTGCTGTTCAAGCGCAAGCG
>JAQGMY010000439.1 GCA_028292105.1 Ramlibacter sp. | reverse complement strand
AGGGACTGCCGTCACGTGGATGACGTGCCGGACTGCATGGATCCCCAGTCAAGCCCGGGATGACAGGTCCAGGGCAGGGCGCGACGCAGCGGTCAGCGCAGCGGTGTCACCGTCGCCGAAGCCGTCGCGGCCTGGTTCCAGAGCACCTTCAGCTTGGCCAGCTCGTCGTCGAAGCGCTTTTCGATCCGCCGCTTCTCTTCTTCCTGACCGGAGACGAAGCGCTGCTGCGACGTGGTCTGCTGCTCGTTGTCTTCCATCTGCCGCTTGAGCTTGACCGGCCACTTGGCCCGGTCCTTGTAGAACTCGGCCTCGGTATCCAGCTGCCTGTGCTCCTGCTGCAGCTCGACGATCCGCCGCTGGCTGGTGACGATCACGTCCTGGGCGGCCCGCAGCGCCTTGGCGCGCTCCATGTCGTGGACCGGCTGGTTGGGGTAGCGCGCGAGCAGCGCCCGCTGCATGCGGCGTTCTTCGGCCTGGCGCTGCTTGTCCTCGTTGTCCTTGCGCTCCCGCTCCTCCAGCAGCGCGCGTTCCTGCGCGGTCGGGATCGGGACGATGCTGCGACGGACCGTGCCGCTGGAGTTGAGCTCCTTCTGCTCGCGGTCCATGCATTCCGGGATCTGCCGGTCCGACGTCAGCTTGCGGCCCTTGGCGTCCACGCACGTGTAGATCGTCTCGCTCCAGCCGGCGCTGCAGGCTGCCGCCAGCAGGCTGGCCAGGGTCAGGCGGGAAAGCAGGCGGGCCATGGGTACTCCTTGTCAGCCAGCGCCGTAACGATCGCGGTAGGCGAGCACCTGTTGGTGGTGCTTTCCGAGCGAATCGCCGGCGTGGACCTCCAAGTAACGCAAAAGGTCTGCCAGGTTGGCAATAGAGCAAACGTGCAAGCCCAGTCTTTCACGGACGTACTGCACAGCGCTCCAGGAAACGTCCTGTCCGGCCTCTGTGGCTTTCTCCTGACGGTCCAGGGCGATCGCGACGGCAAAGGGGGTCGCGCCGGCGGCCTGGATCAACGCGATCGACTCCCGGGCCGCGGTGCCCGCCGACATCACGTCGTCCACGATCAAGACCTTGCCCCGCACCGGCGCGCCCACCAGGGTGCCGCCCTCACCGTGGTCCTTGGCTTCCTTGCGGTTGTAGGCATACGGCACGTTGTGGCCCAGACGCGCCAGCTCGATCGCGACGGCGGCCGCCAGAGGGATGCCCTTGTAGGCGGGCCCGAACAACATGTCGAACTCGACCCCGGAGCCCAGGATGCGCTGTGCATAGAATTGCGCCAGCCGGCCGAGTTTGGCGCCGTCGTCGAACAACCCCGCATTGAAGAAATAAGGCGACAGTCGACCAGCCTTGGTCTTGAACTCGCCGAAGCGCAGCACCCCCGCCTGCACCGCAAACTCCACGAAATCCTGCGCCAACGCGTCTTCTACCGCCATGGGAAAGTCCTTCTTCAAACTGACCAGCCTCAACCTCAACGGCATCCGCTCCGCGGCCAGCAAGGGGGTCGAGGCGTGGGTCGCACAAACCGGTCCCGATTGTATTTGCGTGCAGGAGGTCAAGGCCCAGCATGCGGACGTGCACGGCAAGCACGACGTGCTCGCCGGCCTCAAGGGCCACTTCCATTTCGCGCAGAAGAAGGGCTACTCGGGCGTCGGCGCCTTCACGCGCCATGAGCCGAGCGACGTGCTCGTCGGCTTCGGCTGCGATGAATTCGACGCCGAAGGCCGCTACGTCGAACTGCGCTTCGACACGCCACAGCGCAAGCTGTCGATCATCAGCTGCTATTTTCCGTCCGGCTCCTCGGGCGAAGAACGGCAGCTGGCCAAGTTCCGCTTCCTCGACGTGTTCGACCCGCACCTGGTGGCGCTCAAGCAAAAGCGCGACTTTGTTCTCTGTGGCGACATCAACATCGCGCACAAGGAGCAGGACCTGAAAAACTGGAAGGGCAACCGCAAGAACAGCGGTTTCCTGCCCGAGGAACGCGCCTGGATGACAAAACTGTTATCCGAAACGGGCCTGGTGGACGTTTATCGTCACCTCCAGCCGGAAGCTACCGAGACCGCCTACACCTGGTGGAGTAACCGCGGCCAGGCGTATGCCAAGAACGTCGGCTGGCGGCTGGACTACCAGCTGGCCACGCCCGGCATCGCCAACCTCGCCCGCAAGGAAGGCATCTACAAGGAGCAGCGCTTCTCGGACCACGCGCCGTTCACGGTGGAGTACGAATTCCAGATGTGAAAGGCTGAACCTTGTCGTCTGGTGTGTTGCTGCGTTCCCGCACACCGCTCGTGCACGGCGGGGCGTAGGCAGGGTCCCACCCGTCGCGGTGGCCTGCACCGACCGGGGCGCGCCCTCCTGCGGTCATACTGCACCGGTATCGTCCGTCGCACGGGCTGAAGCGATATGGCGATAAAAGCCATGCGCCCACCACCGGTTCCCTGCGCCCGAATGAACAAAGCCCTCCAGACATTCCGCGGCGCCCGCCGCAGCACCAAGGTCCTGATCATCATCGGGGCCGTGTTGGTTCTGCTTGCGCTGTTGCTGGTGTTCTTCCCCTGGGACCTGCTGCGGGGCCCGGTCAACCGCTATGTGTCGGAGCAGACCGGCCGCAAGTTCGAGATCACCCGGCGCCTCGACGTGAAGCTGGGGCGTACCACCCGCGTGTTCGCCGACGGCATCGAGTTCGCGAATCCCTCCTGGGCGGCGGACCCGTACCTGTTGAAGGCCGATTCCGCGGAACTGCATATCCGCCTGTGGCCCCTGCTGAAGAAGCAGGTGGAACTGCCCTTCATCGGCTTGCGTGGGCCGCAGCTCGGCCTGCAGATGGAAGCCGACGGCCGGCGTACCTGGGCCCTTGGCAAGACGTCATCGGACGAAGGCTCGGTGCCTTCGATCGGCCGCATCCAGGTCGACCGCGGCAGCCTGCACTTCCTCTCGACGCCGCAGCAAGCGGACATCCGCGCGGAGTTCTCGCTCAAGGAAGGCTCGGGCGAGGCGATGCCCCTGGCCTACCAGGCCAAGGGCAGCTGGAAGAAGCAGCCCTTCACGGCCGTTGGCCGGACCGGGAGCGTGCTGCAGATCGGCAGCAAGACCGAGGCGCAGCAGAACCCCTTCCCACTGGAGATCCGTGCCGCCGCCGGCCCAACGCGGCTGGATGCGGCGGGCACGGTCGGTAACCTGGCGCAGCTCGACGGCGTTGACGTGCGGGTCGATCTCCGGGGCAACACGCTGAGCGAGCTGCACACGTTGATCGGTGTTGTCCTGCCTGGCACGCCGCCCTATGCACTCAAGGCGCAGTTGCGCAAGCAGGGCGAGGTGTGGAGCGTCAAACAGATGCAGGGCCAGCTGGGCGACTCCGACCTGAGCGGCGAGCTGGCGTACCACAGCGGCGAGCGGGTGCCGCGCCTGTCCGGCAAGCTGGAATCGAGGCGGGTCGACTTCGATGACCTCGGTCCACTCATCGGACTGCAGACCGACAAGCAGAAGGCCGGGGTGGACGCGACGCCGCCGGAGGTGCTTGCCGCCAACCGCAAGATGAAGCGCGCCGGCGACCAGAAGCTGCTTCCTGGAAAGAAGCTCGACTTCAGCAAGTTCAAGGAGATGGACGCCGACGTCTGGTACACGGCGGCGACCGTGCGCGACATGAAGGCGCTTCCCATCACGCAGCTGAAGGTGCACGTGCAATTGTCGTCAGGTGCATTGAAGCTCGACCCGCTGGAGATGGGCATGGCCGGCGGGCGGGCCACCGGCAGGATTCACGTCAATTCGGCGAGCACTCCGGCCACCGCACTGGTGCAGCTGGATGGGCGCTCGCTGCAGATCAACCGGCTCTTCCCGACCGTCCAGCGTTTGCAGGCGAGCTTCGGCAGTCTCAATGCCCGGGTCGACTTGCAGGGGCGCGGGGATTCCATTGCCACGCTGCTGGCGTCCTCCTCGGGGAGCATGGGGCTGCTGACCGGCCGCGGGACGTTCAGCAACATCCTGCTGGAATTCCTCGGCCTCGATGGCGGCGAGGTGATCCGCCTGTTCGTGCGTGGGGACCACCCAGTGCAGTTGCGCTGCGCCGCGGCGGCCTTCGAAGTGAAGCAGGGCGCCCTGCAGGCCAAGACGCTGCTGCTGGATACGAGCGACACGGTGGTGCACGGCACCGGCGGCGCCAGCTTCGCGGACGAGAGCATCGATCTGGTGCTGCGCCCCGAACCGAAGGACATGAGCATCCTCACCCTGCGCTCGCCGCTGCACATCGGTGGCACCTTTGCACAGCCCAAGGTCCGGCCGGAAGGCGGGTCACTGTTAACTCGCGGCGCGCTTGCGCTGGGGCTGGCGGCGATCAACCCCTTGCTTGCGCTGGCAGCAACGATCGAGACCGGCCCGGGCCAGGACGCCGACTGCGCGCAGAGCTTGAAGGAAGCCACTGCCGTGGCGAAGACCGGCTCGCCTACAAAGCCGTCGCCGGCGCGCTGAGTCGGTGACCCTGGCCGCGGCACACCGGGCAATGCGGAACGCGCGCACGCGCAACTGGGCCATTCGATGGTCCTGCCATCCAGCAGCCGGGCTTGTGACGTGATCATCCGCAAAAGGCCGCACGGGGCCATGCTGTTCTTCACCGTGCGCGGCTCGGTGCTGCCCCACATCGCCTGGGAGCTCGCCACCGTGACGCTGCTGGCAGTGGTCGTGACGCTGACCCACGGCACCATCCTGCACTGGAAGGTGACGCTCACGCCGGTGCCGTTCTCGCTGATCGGGCTGGCGCTGGCGATCTTCCTCGGCTTTCGCAACAGCGCCGCCTACGACCGCTACTGGGAGGCGCGCAAGCTGTGGGCCGACGTCGCGCATCGCGCCCGCAGCTTTGGCCGGCAGGTGCAGACGCTGCTGCATTTCGACCAACCGGCCAGTCCGGCCGACCATGACGATCCACGCCATCGCCTCCTGATGCGGACGGTCGCCTTTGGCCACGCCCTGCGGCACCAGCTGC
>JAQGMY010000428.1 GCA_028292105.1 Ramlibacter sp. | reverse complement strand
GCTCGATGTGCTGGTGCTCGATGAAGCTTCCATGGTCAGCCTGGAAACCATGGCGGCCGTGGTCGCTGCCCTGCCGCCGCAGGCACGCCTGGTGTTGCTGGGCGACAAGGACCAGCTGGCTTCGGTGGAGGCGGGCGGCCTGCTCGGAGAGCTGTGCCGCCGCGCGGACGCCGGGCACTATCGACCGGCGACGGCCGCGTGGCTGCGCGAGGTCGCCGAGGAGGCCTTGCCGCCGAAGTTGATCGACGCCGCCGGACAAGCCCTGGACCAGGCGGTCATCAAGCTGCGCAAGAGTCATCGCTTCACGCGGGAGAGCGGCATCGGCCAGCTCGCCGAAGCCGTGAATGCCGGCGACACGGCCAAGGTGCGTGCGATTCGTGCTGCCGTGCCGGCGGACCTGGCCTGGCTCGACCTCGGCGCGTCCGAGGCGCCGCTGCGCCGGCTGGTGCTCGATGGTGCGCCGGACCATTTCGTCGGGGCGGGCGAAGGCCGCGTGGAACGGGGCCGGGCCGTGCCGCCGCCGGTGGGCTTTCGTCACTACCTGCAGGTGCTGGCGCGCGGCTTGCCGACACTGGTGGCCAGCCAACAGGAATTCGACGCCTGGGCCGGAACGGTGCTGGCAGCCTACGGCCGCTTCCAGCTGTTGTGCGCACTGCGGCGCGGCAAGTACGGCGTGCAGCGGCTCAATGAGCGCATCGCCGGCTTGTTGCATGCGGAGAAGCTGATCACGTCGGCCGAGGGCTGGTACCTGGGTCGCCCGGTGATGGTGACGCAGAACGACTATGCCGTGGGCCTCATGAACGGCGACGTCGGCATCACGCTGCAGTTGCCGGTGCGCGATGCGCATGGCAGCCTCGCCTGGTTGCCGCGGGTGGCCTTCGCCAATGGGGAAGGCGGCATCCTCTGGGTGCTGCCCAGCCGCTTGCAGGCCGTGGAGACGGTGTACGCGATGACCGTGCACAAGTCGCAGGGTTCGGAGTTCACGCACGCGGCGCTGGTGCTGCCCGACCGGCCCAGCCGCGTGCTGACGCGTGAGCTGGTCTACACCGGCATCACGCGCGCACGGGAGTGGTTCACGACGGTGATGCCCACGGGCGGCGATGCCGTGCTGCAGGCCGCCGTGCTCAAGCGCGTGCAGCGCGCCGGTGGACCGCTGGCGCCGGACTAAGCCCGTCCAGGTCTTGGGCCGCGCCCGCGGGCGGCCGGTTTTTGGCACACTGCGGGCTCCCCGAAAGGACCCGCATGCCCGACCTCTCCGCCTTCCCGATCAGCCGCAAGTGGCCGGCCCGGCACCCCGATCGCCTTCAGCTGTACTCGCTGCCCACGCCCAATGGCGTGAAGGTCTCCATCGCGCTGGAGGAAATCGGCCTTCCTTACGAAGTGCACAAGGTGGCGTTCGACACGAACGACCAGATGTCCCCCGAATTCATCTCGCTCAATCCCAACAACAAGATCCCCGCGATCATCGATCCGGACGGCCCGGGCGGCAAGCCGCTGGCGTTGTTCGAGTCCGGCGCGATCCTGGTCTACCTGGCAGACAAGACCGGGCAGCTGATGCCCAAGGATGCGGCGCGGCGCTACGAGACGCTGCAGTGGCTGATGTTCCAGATGGGCGGCATCGGCCCGATGTTCGGCCAGCTCGGTTTCTTCCACAAGTTTGCCGGCAAGGACTACGAGGACAAGCGTCCGCGCGATCGTTACGTCGCCGAGTCGACGCGCCTGCTCGGCGTGCTGGAAAAGCACCTCGCGGGCAAGCAGTGGATGCTGGGCGACGAATACACCATCGCCGACATCGCGATCTTCCCGTGGGTTCGGAACCTGGTCGGTTTCTACGGCGCGGCGGAACTGGTGGGCTGGCAGAATTTTCCGCAGACCAGGCGGGTGGTGGAAGCGTTCGCGGCGCGGCCGGCGGTGGCGCGGGGGTTGAACATTCCGCCGCGGTGAGGTGAGCCCGGGTGGTGCGCGGCAAAGCCGCACACCCTACGGAGTCCGACACAGGCTGTGCGGCTTGCCGCGCACCATCCCCGCAGCCCCGTACGGTGTGCGGCGTGCCGCGCACCATCCCCCGTAGCCCCGTAGGGTGTGCGGCTTGCCGCGCACCATTGCCCGAAGCGGAGCGACGCTAGACCCCGGCCGTCACCCGGATCCCCCGAATCTGACCCGCCGCCCGCGACACCTCCGGCCGCGGATACGTCGCCGGATCGAAGCGATGGAGCAGCTCCGCTTCCCGCGCTTTCGCCAGCGCCACGTTCGCCAGCTTCACGTGCCCGAAGCCGCGCATCGCCAGCGGCAATGCTGCGATATCGCACGCGACCTTGACCCGTTCCGGCGCCAGCGCGGCCAGCAGTGCATCGATCCGCTGCAGGTAGCTGTCGATCAGCGAGCGCTCCAGGCGACGCTCCTCGGTGCGGCCGAAGATGTCGAGCCAGCTGCCGCGCCAGCGCCGACCCTGCGCCAGCAACTTCATGGCCGGCAGCATCCAGCCCCCCAGGCGGATCTTGCGCGGCGGCTGGCCGTTCTTGGAGCGGCGCAACACCGGCGGCGCCATGTAGAACTCCAGCGCCACCTCGCCTTCGAACTGCTGCTGCAAGGACCGCTGGAAGGCACCATCCGTGTAGAGGCGCGCCACTTCGTATTCGTCCTTGTACGCCATCAGCTTCAGCAGGCTGGCCGCGACAGTGCGGGTGAGGGGCATGGAAGTGTCGGCGCCGACCTGCGCTTCGCGCGCGCGCACCCGCTCCACCGCTTCTGCATAGCGCCGGGCGTAGGTCGCGTCCTGGTAGCCGGTGAGGTGGGCGACGCCTTGCGCGATGAGGCCCTCGAGAGTGCCGGTGTCTTGCGCCGGCGGCGACGGGCCTTCCAGCATGCGCGCCAGGCCTTGTGCATCCGCTGCCGCCAGCCGCCCGAGCGACAGCGCCAGCTTGTTGTTGTCGACCACCACGCCATTCAGCTCGATCGCTTTCAGCAGCGCGTCGATGCCCACCGGCACCAGCCCGCGCTGCCAGGCAAAGCCCAGCGCGACGATGTTGGAGAAGATCGTGTCGCCCAGGAAAGCCTCGGCGAGCGCCTGCGCATCCAGCGTCTCGACGCGCTCGGCGCCGGCGGCGAAGCGCAATTTCTCCAGCAACTCGGGGATCCGCAGGCTGGCATCGGGGTTGTGCAGGCTCTCCGCCACCGGCACCTCGTGCGTGTTGGCGAGAACGCGCGTGCGGCCATGGCGTACGGTGACCAGCGCATCCGGTGACGCGCCCACCACCAGGTCGCAGGCCAGGATGGCGTCGGCCTGCTGCGTGTCGATGCGCACCTGGTTCAGGCGCGCGGGCACGTCGGCCAGGCGGACGTAGCTCAGGACCGAGCCACCTTTCTGCGCGAAGCCCATGAAGTCCAGCACGCTGGCGCTCTTGCCTTCCAGGTGCGCAGCCATCGTGATCAGCGCGCCGACGGTGACCACGCCGGTGCCGCCGACACCGGTCACCAGCAGGTCGTACGGCCCGGTCCAGGTGTGGGCGGTCGGGTGGGGCAAGGCCTGCACCCGCTGCATGAAATCGCCGCCACCGCCAGCCAGCGCACCGACCCGCTTGCGCACCTTGCCGCCGACCACGCCGACGAAGCTGGGACAGAAGCCCTTGGCACAGGAGTAGTCCTTGTTGCAGCTGCTCTGGTCGATCTTGCGCTTGCGGCCCAGCGGCGTCTCGTGCGGCAGCACGGCGACGCAGTTGCTCTGCACGCTGCAGTCGCCGCAGCCTTCGCACACCCGCTCATTGATGAACAGCCGCCGCGCCGGGTCGACCAGCTCGCCCTTCTTGCGCCTGCGCCGCTTCTCCGCCGCGCAGGTCTGCTCGTAGATCAGCACCGTCACGCCCGCCACTTCGCGCAGCCGTCGCTGCACCGCATCGAGCTCGGCCCGGTCGTGGAATCCGGTCCCTGCCG
>JAQGMY010000426.1 GCA_028292105.1 Ramlibacter sp. | reverse complement strand
GAGTTCATCGAGGACGACGAGCTGGTCGAGATCACGCCCAAGTCGGTGCGCCTGCGCAAGCGCTACCTGAAGGAACATGAGCGCAAACGCGCTGTCCGCGTAGCGGCATAAGATGACGGCGGGCCCTGGGGCCCGCCGTTTTTCCTTGGGCGGAGACAACAAGAAAATGCAACTCACCCACACCCGCGCCGTGTTCCTCATGGTGGCGGTGACCCTCATGTGGTCGATCGCGGGCGTCATCACCCGGCACCTGGAACAGGCCAGCAGCTTCGAAGTCACCTTCTGGCGCAGCTTCTTCACGGTGCTGTCGCTGCTGGTGATCCTGCCCTTCTTCCAGGGCCGGGCGGTGTTCGCGAAGATCCGCCAGGGCGCCTGGCCGCTGTGGCTGTCGGGCCTGTGCTGGAGCGTGATGTTCACCGCCTTCATGCTGGCCCTCACGCTCACCAGCGTCGCCAACGTGCTGGTCACGATGGCGATCGGCCCCTTCCTCACGGCGCTGATCGCGCGCATCTTCCTGCGCCATCGCATCCCGATGCGCACCTGGCTCGCGATCCTGGTTGCCGGTGTCGGCATCGGCTACATGTACGGCGCGCAGCTGGAATCCGGCTCCGTGGCCGGCACGCTGGTGGCGCTGTGCGTGCCGATCGCGGGCGGCATCAACTGGACGGTCACGCAACGCTCGCATGCGCACGGCAAGGACGTGGACCTGGTGCCGGCGGTGCTGGTGGGCGCCGTCATCTCGTCGCTGGTCACGCTGCCGCTCGCGATGCCCTTGCGCGCCTCGGGCCATGACATCGGGCTGCTCGCCTTGCTTGGACTGGTGCAACTCGCCATCCCCTGCGCGCTGTCGGTGGTGTGCGCGCGGGTGTTGAAGGCGCCGGAGATCGCGCTGCTGGCGCTGCTCGAAGTGATCTTTGGCATCGTGCTCGCGTGGCTGGGCGCGGGCGAGGTCCCCGGCCCGACGGTGCTGGCGGGGGGCGCCCTGGTGATCGGCGCGCTGGTGGTCAACGAAGTGGTCGGCTGGAGCCAGCGAACATGAGCCAGGTGACGACAGAGGTTCGCGGCACGGCCGGCTGGATCACTCTGAACCGGCCGAAGGCGCTCAACGCGCTCTCGCTGGACATGATCCGCGACCTGACGGCGGCGCTGCTCCGCTGGCGTGACGATCCGGCCATCGAACGCGTCGCCTTGCGCGGCATGGGCCGGGAAGGGCCCTTCGGCGCCTTCTGTGCCGGCGGCGACATCCGCTTCTTCCACCAGGCGGTGCTGGCAGGCGACCCGCGGCTGGAGGACTTCTTTACCGAGGAGTACACGCTCAACCACCTGATCCACGCTTATCCGAAGCCGTACATCGTCTTCCTGGACGGCATCGTCATGGGTGGCGGAATGGGTCTCGCCCAGTGCATTGCACCGGGCAACGGGGGCCTGCGCATCGTCACGGAACGCACGAAGATGGCGATGCCCGAGACCAACATCGGCCTGTTCCCCGACGTCGGCGGCGGCTGGTTCCTGGCGCGCTGCCCTGGGCGCACCGGTGAGTACCTGGCGCTCACGGGGGAATTGATCGATGGCGCCGATGCCCGGTTCGCCCAGCTGGCGGACGGCATGCTGCCGTCCGGGGACTTGCCCGCCATCTGGGACAGCCTGGCCACCCGCGAAGGTTTCGAAGCACTCAAGGAGCGCGTGCGGCAGGCGGCTGGCCCGAGCTCCGCCCTTTCGACACACCGCAGCGCCATCGATCGCGTGTTCGCCCTCGATTCGGTGCCGGCGATCGTGTCGGCGCTCGAGACCGGCGGCTCGGACTGGGCGGCCGCCACCGCGGCCTTGCTGCGCAAGCGCTCGCCCCTGATGCTGCACGTGACGCTGGAACACGTACGCCGCGCGCGGCACATGACGCTGGCCGACGACCTGCGCATGGAACGCGACATGGTGCGCCACTGCTTCCACCTGCGCCCCGGCGCTGCCGGCGAAACCTTCGAAGGCATACGCGCACTGGCGATCGACAAGGACCATTCGCCGCGTTGGAACCCGGCGCGGATCGAGGACGTCACCCCGGAGATGGTGCAGGCCTTCTTCGCCGGTCCGTGGCCGCCGCACGCGCATCCGCTGCGCGCGCTTGGGTGAGGAGGTGGTGCGCGAGCAAGCTCGCACACCCTACAGGGCTGTCACGGTAGGGTGTGCAGCTTCGCTGCGCACCAGCCTCACAACTGCTTGTAAACCGACTCCGCCAGCGTCAGCAGCGCCGGCCGCGGCAGCTTGCCCGACAACGCGTAGCCGAAGCCCTGGTCCACCCAGTAGAAGCTGGCGACGCCGTTCTCGCTGGTGAAGCGGAAGGCGGTTTCACCCATGCCCTTGGCGGCCGGATCGTCGACGGCACCGACATAGAGCGTGATGCGTTCGCCCGCCGCGTTCTGGTACATGAACTGCGCCCGGGCGCCGTCGTCTCCCGGCAGCAGCCGCCCGCCAACCAGTTCATACCCCGAGGACGACAGCACCGGCAGCTTCAGCGGCCGGTTCAGGCGCTTGGACAGCCACTGCACCAGGTGCTGCTGCTGCGCGGCATCGACTTCGACCGGATGCCGCGTCTCCGGCACGAACACGGCGTGCGCGGCCACCGCCTGCCGGACGAAGCGGCTCGTGCCCCCGGTGTCGGGCCGGCGCGCCTGCCACTCCATGTGGCTGGCCCAACCGACGGCAAAGGCGAGGAACACCGAGGCGGCCATGCCGCCCCAGCGCTGCATGCTGGCAAAGCGATTGTTGCGACGATGCAGTTGCTGCGCCGCGTGCAGCAGGTGCGGCGGCACCGGGGCGGTGAGCAGCTCGGCGTGCAGCGCACGCAGGGCCTGGCTTTGCGCAGCCCAGGCCCGCACGCGCTCCGCCGCATGCGGGTCGGCCGCCAGCTGCGCCTCGACCACGGCCCGGCGATCGGGCGCGAGCCGGCCATCCACATAGGCGTGCAGGTCGGAGTCGTCAGGGCGGTTCTCTTCGGTCATCGCGGGTCCATCATTTCAGCAGGCGCAGCGTCGGCGCGGCGGCGGCGACCGGGCCGGCGCCGCCTTCCATCAATTCGCGCAGCCGGGCGCGGGCCCGGGACAAGCGCGACATCACGGTGCCGACGGGCACGCCGACGATCCGCGCGACCTCTTCGTAGCCCAGGTCCTGCAGGCTCACCAGCAGCAGCACTTCGCGCTGCTCGGGCGGCAGCCGCAGCAGGCAACGCTGCAGGTCCATGGCCTGCTCCGGCACACCGCTGCTGCCCACCAGCTCGTTGGCCACGTCGTCGACGTCCACCCGGTGACCGTGACCGGCCTGTCGCGTCGCCTGACGTGCCGCATCGACGAACAGGTTGTGCATCAGCGTGAAAAGCCAGGCCCGCAGGTCGCTCCCGGCCGCCCACAGTTGCCAGCGCGCGCAGGCACGCTCCAGCGTGTCCTGCACCAGGTCGTCGGCCGCCCAGGCATCGCCGGTCAAGGAACGCGCGTAGCGCCGCAGGGCCGGGATGTGCCCGACCAGGCTGGTGGACGACGTGTCGGCCGTCATGCCGCAAGCCTAGCCACGTGCAGCGGGTCGCGGCTTGGCCACGGCGGACGAGCGCCAGGACCACGCTGCGACCAGGCGGCGCGTCTCAGGGCCGTACCAGCCGCCAGGCATTGTTGAAGCCGTCCCCTGTGCGGTCGCCGGGCTTGCTGTCCTTGGACCAGTAGTACACCGGCTTGCCGCGGAACGCCCATTGGCGGCTGCCGTCGTCGCGGGTCACCACCGTCCATTCGCCCGAAGGCGAATCGCTGGCGGACGCCAACAGCGGGGGCCAGTTCGTGGCGCACGCGCCATTGCAGGCCGACTTGCCCGACCCCATGGTGTCGCGGTCGAAGGTGTAGAGCGTCATCCCGTTCGGGCCGACATAGGCACCGTCGGCGACCTTCGCCGGGCCGGGGGACATCATCGAGGCACAGGCCGCGAGCAGGGTGGCCGCGGCAAGCGAGGCGAGGCGAAGGGACAGGGACATGAACGTTCTCCAGGTGGGAAATGGCTTCCTTCCTGCATGAACGACGCGGCGGCGGCTTTTATTCCATCGCCCCGCAAATCTGGTTCAGCGGTGGCGTTCCTTCATCGCGCGCTCGACCTCGCGCTTGCCTTCACGGTCCTTGATGGTGTCGCGCTTGTCGTGTTCGGCCTTGCCCTTGGCCAGCGCGACTTCCGCCTTCACCTTGCCCGCCTTCCAGTAAAGCTGCAGCACGACCAGCGTGTGGCCCTTCTGCTCCACCTTTCCGATCAGGCGCTTGATCTGCTCCTTGTGCATCAGCAGCTTCTTGGTCCGCATCGCATCCGCGTTGACGTGCGTGGACGCGGTGTTCAACGCATTGATCTGGCAGCCGATCAGGAACAGTTCGCCGTTGCGGATGGTCACGTAGCCGTCGGTGATCTGGACCTTGCCGGCGCGCAAGGCCTTCACTTCCCAGCCTTCCAGCACGATGCCGGCCTCGAACTTCTCCTCGAAGAAGTAGTTGTACGAAGCCTTCTTGTTGTCAGCGATTCGGGTGGGGGATTCTTTTTTTGTCGACATGAACTGACAGGTGGGCCCGCGGCCGGCTCTCTACAATGCCCGGGGCCCGCAATTCTCCATGAAAACCGTCCACAAATCCGTCCTCATCTGGTACAGCGCCGAGGAGATGTTCGCCTTGGTCACCGATGTGGCCAGGTACAGCGAGTTCCTGCCATGGTGCGACCGCGCGTCGGTGCTCGCACTCGAGCCCGACGGGATGAAGGCGGAAATCGGCATCTCCTTTGCCGGCATCCACCAAACTTTCACCACCCGCAACACCCACATTGCGGGCCGGGAGGTCCGCATGAAGCTGGTGGACGGCCCGTTCTCCAACCTCGATGGCTGCTGGAAGTTCACGCCGGTGGGCAACCAGCGCGCCTGCAGGGTGGGACTGGAGATGCAATACAGCTTCAAGAGCACGGCCCTGGCAGCGGTGGTGGGGCCGATGTTCGACCGCATCGCCGGCAGCCTGGTGGACGCCTTCGTCAAGCGCGCGGAACAGGTCTACGGCTGACGCATGCCGCAAGTGACCGTCTCGTATTCGCCGGCGCCGCGGCAGGTGCTGGAGTGGTCCGTGCAGGTGGCGGAAGGCGGCACCGTGGCCGAGGCGCTGCTGGCCAGCGGCTGGCCGGCGGCGTGCCCCGGGGTCGACGTTCGCCAAGCCGATGTCGGTATCTGGGGGCGGCGCTGCACATCGCAGCAGCTGGTGCGGGAAGGCGATCGGGTGGAGGTCTATCGCGGGCTGCTGGTGGACCCGAAGGTCGCGCGCCGCCAGCGCTTCAAGTCGCAGGGATCCCGCGGCACGGGCTTGTTCGCCAGGACAAGGCCGGGCGCGAAGCCCGGCTACTGAATCACTGGACGCAGTCTTTGGCGATGATTTCGTCCACTCGCCTGGCTTCGGCGGCGCGCTGGTTGTCGTCGAGGAACACGCGTTCGCCCTTTTCGTCCGTGCGGGCGATGCGGCGGCCAGAGTCGAAGTTGGCCTTCGTGGCCTTGGCGCGACTGCAATTCTCGGTTCGAGCCGAGGCAAGCTTCGCCTCGTCGGCCTTCTTCTTTTCACCTTCGGCAGCGAGGATCTGCTTGCGCTTGTCGTCGAGGGTCTTGTCGACGCCGCTCAGCTTGGGCACGGCCAGCCCGTTGCTGGCGGCTGCCGTCGGCGGCGCTGCGGCGGTCGTCTCGGCGGTGCCGAGGCGCACGCCGGGCTGCGTGACGATGCGGTTCGGCGCGATGTCCGCCGGTGGCGGGCGGTCGCTGAAGACCTTGCGGCCATCCTTGTCCAGCCACTGCCACTGGGCCGAGGCGAGCAGCGGCGCGGAACACGCGAGCGAGAGCAGGGCGAGGCGGACGGCTTTCATGCTTTCAGTGTAGCTCGGCATATCGCCGGTACCCTAGTGCGAATGCCTCGGCGTGGCGTGCCGGCCCCTGCAGCCCGTGCGAAATTGCACACGGGTACAATCCTTTTTTTGGAGCTCTGACATGCGCCTTCTCGGAAAAGCGCTCACCTTCGACGACGTGTTGTTGGTGCCGGCGTTCTCCCAGGTCCTTCCCAAGGACACCTCTCTCGCAACCCAGTTTTCGCGCAATATCACGCTCAACCTGCCTCTGGCGTCCGCCGCCATGGACACGGTGACGGAAGCCCGCCTGGCGATCGCCATCGCCCAGGAAGGCGGCATGGGCATCGTCCACAAGAACCTCACCGCGCAGCAGCAGGCGGCGGAAGTCTCGCGGGTGAAGCGCTATGAATCCGGCGTCCTGCGCGACCCGGTCGTCATCACGCCCCAGCACACCGTGAGGCAGGTGATCGCCATGCAGGAGCAGCTGGGCATCTCGGGCTTCCCGGTGCTCGATGGCGGCAAGGTGGTCGGCATCGTGACCGGCCGCGACCTGCGCTTCGAGACGCGCTACGACGTGCCGGTCAGCCAGATCATGACTCCGCGGGACAAGCTGATCACCGTGTCCGAAGGCGCCAGCGCCGCCGACGCGAAGGCGCTCCTGAACAAGTACAAGCTGGAACGGCTGCTGATCCTGAACGACGCCTCCGAGCTGAAGGGCCTGATCACGGTCAAGGACATCACCAAGCAGACCAGCTTTCCCAACGCGGCGCGCGACCGCAGCGGCCGGCTGCGCGTGGGCGCCGCGGTCGGCGTGGGCGAAGGCACCGAGGAACGCGTCGAGGCGCTGGTCAAGGCCGGCGTCGACGCCATCGTGGTGGACACCGCGCACGGCCACAGCAAGGGCGTGATCGATCGCGTTCGCTGGGTCAAGCAGAACTATCCGCATGTCGACGTGATCGGCGGCAACATCGCCACCGGCGCGGCGGCGCTGGCGCTGGTCGAAGCCGGCGCCGACGCGGTGAAGGTCGGCATCGGTCCCGGCTCCATCTGCACCACCCGCATCGTCGCCGGCGTCGGCGTGCCGCAGATCACGGCGATCGACAACGTCGCGACCGCGTTGGCCGGCAGCGGTGTGCCGCTGATCGCCGACGGCGGCATCCGCTACTCCGGCGACATCGCCAAGGCGATTGCGGCGGGCGCGCACACCGTGATGATGGGCGGCATGTTCGCCGGCACCGAAGAAGCACCGGGCGAGATCGTCCTGTACCAGGGCCGCAGCTACAAGAGCTACCGCGGCATGGGCTCCATCGGCGCCATGCAGCAGGGCAGCGCCGACCGCTACTTCCAGGAGGCGACCACCGGCAACCCGAACGCGGACAAACTGGTGCCGGAAGGCATCGAAGGGCGGGTGCCGTACAAGGGCTCGTTGGTGTCCATCGTGTACCAGATGGCCGGCGGCGTGCGGGCCAGCATGGGCTACTGCGGCTGCGCCACCATCGAAGACATGCGCTCGAAGGCGGAGTTCGTCCAGATCACGGCGGCCGGCATGCGTGAAAGCCATGTCCACGACGTGCAGATCACCAAGGAAGCGCCGAACTACCGGGCTGAGTGATGGTCGCGACTGAGATAAAAGGGCCAGAATCTTCTGGCCCTTTTTCATTCGCACTGGTAAAATATGGCCATAGTCTTTCCAATTCAGGCCAGAACTCATGCAGACCGTCCCGATCCACCAGGCCAAGAGCCAGCTTTCGGAGTTGATCCGGGCGGTGGAGCAGGGCGAAGAGGTCGTCCTCACCCGGCACGGCAAGCGTGTGATCCGGCTGATCAAGGAGCCGGAGACGGAGCAGCCGAGCATCGAGGCGCGCCGGCAGGCCATCGTGGCCGAACTGCAGGCGCTGCGCGCCAAGGTCGGCCAAGGCAACCCCGGCTTCCAGGAGCTCTGGGAAGAGCACAATCGCGAGCTCGACGGCCGCGGCGAACCATGGACCGACCAGCCCAAGGCACCCGATGCTGGTCGTTGATGCATCGGCCTTCGCCAGCTGGGCCTTTCCGGACGAGGGCGGCGACAAGGTGTCGCAGGCG
>JAQGMY010000179.1 GCA_028292105.1 Ramlibacter sp. | reverse complement strand
GTGTGCTGCGTCGGCTTGGTCTTCAGCTCGCCGGCGGCCTTGATGAAGGGCACGTAGGTGAGGTGGACGAAGGCGGAGTTGTTGGGCCCGAGCTTCAGCGCCATCTGGCGCACCGCCTCCAGGAAGGGCAGGGACTCGATGTCACCGACGGTGCCGCCGATTTCGACGATGGCCACGTCCAGCTCGTTCGGCGTGCCGATGCCGGCGCCGCGGCGGATGTATTCCTGGATCTCGTTGGTGACGTGCGGAATGACCTGCACCGTCTTGCCCAGGTAGTCGCCGCGCCTTTCCTTCTCCAGCACGCTCTTGTAGATCTGGCCCGTGGTGAAGTTGTTGGACTTGCGCATGCGCGTCGTCACGAAGCGCTCGTAGTGCCCGAGATCGAGGTCGGTTTCGGCGCCGTCGTCGGTGACGAAGACTTCGCCGTGCTGGAACGGCGACATGGTGCCCGGGTCCACGTTGATGTACGGGTCGAGCTTGATCAGGGTGACTTTGAGCCCCCGCGACTCGAGGATCGCTGCGAGGGAGGCTGAGGCGATTCCCTTGCCCAGGGAAGACACCACACCGCCGGTGACGAAGACGAATTTGGTCATGTCAGGTCGGGAGGGCGCTCCCGGGGAGGTGGTAAAGGGGGATTATAGAGGGGAGGGTCTGGCCCCTTACACTGCGCCCCATGAATGATCTGGCGGGCAAGCACATCGTCCTGGGCCTCACTGGCGGCATCGCCTGCTACAAGGCGGCGGAGCTGTGCCGCGGCCTGGTGAAGGAAGGCGCGACGGTGCAGGTGGTGATGACCGAGGCGAGCGAGCAGTTCATCACGCCGGTCACGATGCAGGCCTTGTCCGGCCGCTCCGTCTACAGCTCGCAGTGGGACACGCGCGAGGCCAACAACATGGCCCACATCAACCTGTCCCGGCAGGCCGATGCGATCCTGGTCGCACCCTGCAGCGCGGACTTCCTGGCGAAGCTGGTGCACGGCGGCGCCGGCGACCTCCTCAGCCTGATGTGCCTGGCACGGCCGATCGAGCGCGTTCCCCTGTTGCTTGCGCCCGCGATGAACCGGGAGATGTGGGCCCACCCGGCGACCCAGCGCAACCTGCAACAGGCCAGCGCCGATGGCGCCACCATCCTCGGGGTGGGCAGCGGCTTCCAGGCTTGCGGCGAGACCGGCGACGGCCGCATGCTGGAGGCACAGGAGTTGCTGGAGGACGTGGTCGCCTTCCTGCAGCCGAAGCTGCTGGCAGGGCGCAAGGTGGTGGTCACCGCCGGCCCCACCTTCGAGGCGCTGGACCCGATCCGCGGCATCACCAACCATTCCTCGGGCAAGATGGGATTCGCCATCGCCCGGGCCGCACGTGAAGCCGGCGCCGACGTGGCCCTGATCGCCGGGCCGGTCAGTCTCGCCACGCCCCGCGGTGTGCGGCGCATCGACGTCCAGTCGGCGCGCGACATGCTCGCAGCGACGACTGCAGCCACACCGCAGGCCGACATCTTCATTGCCACCGCGGCAGTCGCCGACTGGCGTCCGGCCACGCAGTCGGAGGCCAAGATCAAGAAGGACGGCAGCGGCGCCGCGCCAACCCTGGCCTTCATTGAAAACCCGGACATCCTCGCCACGGTCGCACGAAGCGACCGGGCCAGGAGCGGCGCGCTGTTCTGCGTCGGCTTCGCCGCCGAGAGCCACGACCTCCTGAAGCACGCGCGGGCCAAGCGCGAGCGCAAGGGCATCCCGCTGCTCGTAGGCAACATCGGCCCGCTCACCTTCGGGCAGGACGACAACCAGATGCTGCTGGTCGACGCGCAGGGCGAGCAGGAACTGCCGCGCGCCGCCAAGATCGTGCTGGCGCGCCAGCTGGTCGCCGAAATCGCCCGCCGCCTGCCACGCTGAAGAACATGCAAGTCGACGTCAAGATCATCGATCCGCGCATGGCGGACCAATTGCCCGCCTACGCCACGCCAGGCAGCGCGGGGCTGGACCTGCGCGCCTGCCTGGACGGGCCGCTCACGCTGGCACCCAATGGCTGGCAGCTGGTGCCGACCGGCATCGCCATCTGGCTGAAGGACCCGGCGTACGCGGCGCTGATCCTCCCCCGCTCGGGGCTCGGGCACAAGCACGGGATCGTCCTGGGCAACCTGGTGGGCCTGATCGACAGCGATTACCAGGGCCAGCTGATGGTCAGCGCCTGGAACCGCAGCGACACCGCTTTCACGCTGCAACCGATGGAGCGGCTGGCCCAGCTGGTAATCGTGCCGGTGGTGCAGGCCTCTTTCCGGCGTGTCGAGGACTTCCCGCCCACCGAGCGCGGCGCCGGCGGATACGGATCGACCGGCAAGGCTTGATGCCACGTGGCGTGCGCCGCCGCTGACAGCGTGTCCATAGAACGCCTACACGGATGCGCGCGCTTGGCTGCGCCTGCCGGCGGCCGCGGATGGCTTCAATGAGCTGTACAGGGGCGCACCCATGGTGGGCGCGCACCATGTGTATCGAACGAAGGAGAATTTCATGCGCAACATCCGTCTGTCTGCCCTGGTGTCCGGTGGCCTCATCACCGCCATGCTGGCCGGTTGCTCGAGCTACCCGATGGCCCAGAGCTCCTATCCGTCCTATCCGTCATCGGGCAGCTACCCGGTGTCCACGGTGCAGGGCATGGAGTACGGCCGCATCGTGAACATCGAATACCTGCCGGTCGGCAGCACCGCTCCCCACAACAACGGCGTCCTCGGCGCCGTCGTCGGCGGCGTCGCCGGCGCGCTCCTGGGCAGCACCATCGGCGGCGGCTCGGGCCGTACCGCGGCCACCGTCCTGGGCGGCGTTGCGGGTGCGGCGGTCGGCAACAACATCGCGCGCAACCAGCAAGGCGTGACCACGCAAGCCGGCTACCGCATCACCATGCAGTCGGACCAGGGCGTGATGCGCACCTTCGAAGTGCCGGCCACCGGCGACCTGCGCGTGGGCGATCGCGTGCGGGTGGACAACGGCGTGATCTATCGCGGTTAAGCACCGCGTGCTCCATGCAAGACGCCCGGCTCGCCGGGCGTTTTGCATGGAAGTTCGGGGTTCCCGCCTGCGGTCGCGCGCTAGTTGCCGATGCGAAAGAAGCCCGCGCCCAGAGTGCCCGCGCCGATCTCTTCTTCGGTCGCCTCGCGCACGCCTTCCACCTTGAGGTGCAGCCGCAACGCGATCCCGGCCAGGGGATGGTTGCCATCCAGCACGACGTGCTCGGGATAGATCTCGGTGACGGTGTAGACCTGGTTCTTCGGCGCGTCCACGCTGGCCGCGCCTTCAGGCAGTCCCTCGAACGTCATGCCTTCTTCCAGCTCGGGGGGGAACACGTCGCGCTGTTCCAGGTAGACGCGGGTCTCGTCGTAGTCGCCGAACGCATCTTCCGGCTCCAGGTGCAGGTCGAGCCGGTCGCCCGGCTCGTGGCCCTGCAAGGCTTCCTCGATCTTGTGCAGCAGGTCGTTGCCGCCCAGGAGGAATTCCACGGGCTCGTCCAGTTGGTCCAGTTCTTCGCCGAGCGTGTCCTTCAGGGTCCAGGTGAGCGCGACGACGCAGTGCGATGTGATTTCCATAGGAGAATTGTCGCAGTTCACGATGGACATCACACAACCCCTACCCATGCTCGGCGGCCTCTCGCCGGCCCAGTTCATGAAGCGGCACTGGCAGAAGAAGCCACTGCTGGTGCGCAACGCATTCCCGGAGTTCCGGCCGCTGATGCCGCCGGTCGAACTGTTCGCGCTGGCTGCCCGCGACGAGGTCGAGTCGCGCCTGGTCGTGCACGACGCCAAGGGTTGGCGCATGCGCCGCGGACCGCTGCCCCGGCGCGCCTTGCCGCCGCGCAAGCAGCCCGGCTGGACCTTGCTGGTGCAGGGAGTGGATCTGCACGACCCCGGCGCCCATGCGCTGCTGCACGCCTTCTCCTTCCTGCCGGCGGCACGGCTCGACGACCTGATGATCAGCTTTGCCAGCGACCAGGGCGGCGTCGGCCCCCACTTCGACAGCTACGACGTGTTCCTGCTGCAGGCACAGGGGCAACGCCGGTGGCGCATCGGCCGGCAGGCCGACCTCGGCCTGCAGGAGGGTGTGCCGCTGAAGATCCTGGCGCGCTTCGAAGCGGAAGAAGAATACGTGCTGGATCCCGGCGACATGCTGTACCTGCCGCCGGGCTACGCGCATGACGGCGTCGCCATCGGCGAATGCCAGACCTATTCGATCGGCTTCCGCGCGCCGGCCCAGGCCGAGCTGGGCCGCGAGCTGCTGCAGCGCATCGCCGACGAGGCGGCGGAGGAAGGCGCCGGCCGCCTCTATGCGGATCCGGCGCAGCCGCCCACCGACGCACCGGGTGCCATTCCCGCCGGGCTCGCCAGGTTCGCGCAGCAGTCGGTCGACGCTGCATTGAAGGACCCGCTGGCCGTGGCGCGTGCACTCGGCGCCTACCTCACCGAGCCCAAGGCCAACGTCTGGTTCGAGACGGGGAGGGTGCCGCGCCGCTGGACCGGCGTGGTGCTCGATCCGCGCACGCGGATGCTGCATGATGAGCGCCACGTGTTCATCAACGGCGAAGCCTGGCGCGCCGGCGGCCGCGACGCGGCCCTCATGCGGGGGCTGGCAGACCGGCGCCGGCTCGAACCGCGGGAACTCGCTCGAGCCAGCGACGCCGCCCGGTCGCTGCTGCAGTCATGGTGCGAAGCAGGATGGGCGCATGCGCAAGGAGAGCCAGCGTGAGTGAACCGCAGAACGAGGAAGAGCAGGAAAGCCGCCATCCGGCGGCGGGCATCACCTTGCCGTCCAGGCGTTTCGAGGGCCGCGAGGAATTCCGCCAGCTGCTTCGCGACGCGCTGGCCTGCGCGGCCCGCGAGGGCTGGCGCGAGATCATCCTCAGCGACGGCACTTTCGAGGATTGGCCGCTGGGTGAACGCGAGGTGGCTGAGTCGCTGCAGGCCTGGTCGCGCACCGGCCGCAAGATGACCCTGCTGGCGCGCCGCTACGACGCCGTGCTGCGGCAGTACCCGCGCTTCGTGCAGTGGCGCGGCAAGTGGTCGCACATCATCACCGCATGCGCCGTCTCCAGCGCGGATCCGCTCGACCTGCCCAGTGCGCTGTGGAGCCCGCACTGGGCCATGGAGCGGCGCGACATCCAGCACTGCAATGGGTTTTGCGGCAGCGAGCCCGACCGCCGCGTGCTGTTGCGCGAGGGATTGAACGAATGGCTGCAGAAGTCTTCTTCGTCGTTTCCCGCCACCACGCTCGGCCTGTAGCTCGGCCACGGGCGTGTGGCGAGCGCGCATCTGCGCGACGGGCGAAGCGTGATCTCTTCCCGTTATAATGGGAGGCTGAGCTGAAAGGCTCGAGCCGTCCACTCGGTCACTAGCGGCATCGTCCGCCAGGACAAACTTTCCGGAATCGTTGTCCCATCCTAAAAGGAAACCTGAAATGAAGAATTCGCTCGTTCTGGCTACGCTGATCGCCGCCGCTGCCCTGGCCGCTTGCGGCAAGAAGGAAGAGCCGGCGCCTGCTCCGGCTCCCGCTCCTGCCGCCGCCCCGGCGCCCGCTCCGGCCGCTGACGCTGCTGCTGGCGCTGCGGCTGGCGCGGCTTCCGCTGCTGCCGACTCCGCTTCCGCTGCTGCGGCCTCCGCTTCGAGCGCCGCCGGTTCCGTCGGCGCGACCGGCGCCACTGGTGCGACCGGTGCCACGGGTACCACCGGCGCTACCGGTGCCACGGGTACCACCGGCGCCAGCGGCGCCACGGGCACCACGGGTGCGACCGGCGCTACCGGCTCCACGACCAAGTAAGCCTCGCGCTTGCAATGAAACAAGCCGCCCTCGGGCGGCTTGTTTCGTTTCCGCTCCCATGCGCAGCGCCGGCAGCGCCCGGCGCGCCTACGCTGTCATCCAGCCGCTGCCGCTCGGCCCGTCCGCGACGTGGATATCGTCGGCGCCGCACGCCAGAGCCTGGGCGAGCGCATCACGTGCCAGCGCAGGCGTATTGTTCTGCTCGCTCAGGTGCGCCGCAACGACCTGGCGCAGGCTGCCCGATGCGAGCACCGAGCGCGCCAGGTAGCCCGCCGCGCTGTTGGCGAGGTGGCCGTAGGCCCCGCCCACCCGGCGTTTCAGGAACGGCGGATACGAGGACGCGGCCAGCATCGCCTCGTCGTGGTTGCATTCCAGCAGCAGGGTTGCGCAGCCGGCTACTTCCTGCAGCACATGGGCACTGACGTGGCCGAGATCCGTGACCACGCCCAGCCGGGTGTCGCCGTCGGTGCAGGTCAGTTGCAGGGGCTCGCGGGCGTCATGCGGCACGGTGAAAGGCCGCACCTGCACGCTGCCCACCTCGAACGTCAGCCCGTCGCAAGCGATCCGCAGCAGGCCCTGGAAGTCGGGCTCGCCGATCGCCGCATAGGTGCCGCCGCTCATGTACACCGGGATGCGCTCGCGCAGCGCGAGTTGGCGGGCGCAGCCGATGTGGTCGCCATGTTCGTGCGTGATGAAGATGGCGTCGATCTGGTCGGCCAGCATGCCGGCCTTGCCGAGGCGCTTGTCCATCTCGCGGATGCCGAGGCCGCAGTCGACCAGCAGGTGGGCCACCTGCGAGCCGCTGCGCGCCTGGATGACGGTGGCGTTGCCGGAACTGCCGCTGCCCAGGCTCTTGAAGCGGATCACCCGTGGGTTATTTCAGGTCGTCCGCGATCACCTGCACGATGCGCTGCGCGGCCGCGGAGGTTTCGGGTGCGCCGCCCGCGTTCAACACGGAGACCGTGGTGCTCTCGCCCTCGGCCTTCAGGTTGATGCGGTACTTCAGCGGCTGCTCGGCACTGGTGCGGCTGAAGATGCGGCCGAGGAAACCGGGTTCCTTCTTGTCGGGATTCGGCGGCACGTAGCGCACGAAGTACGTGCCCTGGCTGCGGTCGCGATCTTCCACGGTGAAGCCGGTGCGGTCCAGCGCCAGGCCGACCCGGCGCCAAGCGCGGTCGAAGCCCTCGTCGATCACGACCACCGGCTGGCTGTTCACCGATGCGACGCGCGAACTCGCCCGCGCCGGCGCCGTGGCGGAGGTGGCGGCGGCCTGCTGCTGCGGCACGCCGAGGCGGACCATCAGGCGGCGCAGGAATTCGGCTTCCAGCTCGGGATCGGCCGGGCGCGGCTGCCACACCGTCTGGTCCTTCTGCGCGTTGTTGTAGACCTCCTGCATGCCGCGGTGGCTGATGTAGATTTCGGTGCCGGCGGCGCCGCGTTCCATGCGCGTGCGGAACTTGTCCCGTTCCGCGGTGGAATAGACCGAGTCGATCAACTTGCCCAGCGTGTTGCGGATGAAGTCCTGCGGGATCTTGGCGCGGTTCTCGGCCCAGTCCGTTTCCATGATGCCGAGGTTGGGCTGGTCCTGCGCCAGCAGGAAGCCATTTTCCTGCCAGAACTCGCGCACCGGGCCCCACAGCTGGTCGGCCGGGCGGTTCACCACGAGCCAGCGCGCGTTGCCGTTGCGCTCGATGCGCACGTCGCCGATCGCGGTGGCCGCGGTGGGCAGGTTGGGCACGGACTGGCCGATCTGGTAGCTGTTGGCGGACACGACGCCGCCGGGCACCGCATAGCGCGAGTCGCGCGAGAGCTGCGACAGGTCCGGCGGCACTTCGAGCGAGACGCCGCGGCCGGCGCTCTTGTAGTCGATCTTGTCCGGCTCGAGCGCGGAGCAGGCCGACAACGCGGCGGCGATGGCCAGCAGGCCGAACTTCACGGTGAACTTCATCTCTATCCTCTTCGTTTCGTTGGCGGCCGCGGGTTCAATCGAGCAGGCCGCAGGCGCGCAATGCGCCTTCCACGACTGCTTCGTTGGCCGCGGCCAGCGGCGTCATCGGCAGGCGCAGCGCCGGGCCCATCAGGCCCATGCGCGACATCGCCCACTTCACCGGGATCGGGTTGGCTTCCACGAACAGGTGCTTGTGCAGCGGCATCAGCTGGAACTGGATTTCCATCGCCCGCTTCGCGTCGCCGGCGATCGCCGCCACGCACAGTTCGTGCATCAGGCGCGGGGCCACGTTGGCCGTCACGCTGATGTTGCCCTGGCCGCCGCACAGCATCAGCGCCACGGCGGTCGGGTCGTCGCCGGAATACACGGCAAAGCCTTTGGGCAACTCGCGAATGAGCCATTGCGCCCGTTCGATGTTGCCCGTGGCCTCCTTGATGCCGATGATGCCGGGCACTTCGGCCAGCCGCAGCACCGTCTCGTGCAGCATGTCCGCGACCGTGCGGCCGGGGACGTTGTACAGCACCGTCGGCAGGTCGCCCGTCTGCTCGGCGATCGCCTTGAAGTGGCGGTACAGGCCTTCCTGCGTCGGCTTGTTGTAGTAGGGGACGACCTGCAGCTGGCAGTCGGCGCCGACCTTCTGCGCGTACCGGGCGAGCTCGATCGCTTCGACCGTGGAGTTGGCGCCGCAGCCGGCCATGATGGGCACGCGCCCGCGGGCCTGTTCAACGGACACCCGGATGATTTCGCGGTGTTCCTCGACGTCGACGGTAGGCGACTCGCCCGTGGTGCCAACGACGCCGATGCAATCCGTGCCCTGCTCGATATGCCAGTCGACGAGTTTGCGCAGCGCCGCATAGTCGACGCTGCCATCCTCGTGCATCGGCGTGACGAGGGCCACGATGCTGCCTGTAATCGGTGTCATGCTGGTTCCCGGGGAATAGGCGATTGTAGCTAGGAGCCTGGGCGGCAGAGAGACGGGCCTGCGTTGGGCCTGCAAGGGGGTGGATGCCAGGCGCGCAAGCGGGTCAAGCCCGGGCGGCTTGACCCGCTTTCGCAACGACGCAGGCGCCCCCTTGCA
>JAQGMY010000377.1 GCA_028292105.1 Ramlibacter sp. | reverse complement strand
GCCCGGCACGCCGCCGCCCGCAGCGGCAGCCGCGCCGGTGGAGCCGGGGGGCGCGGTGCTGGCGATGGCCGCGCGCAGCACCTGCGCCAGCTTGACGGCTTCGGCATTGCGCAGGTAGACCACGTGGATGTTGCCGGCGGCGCCGCCGGTGCCCGCGACGTCGAGGCGGGCGACGACGGAGCGCACCAGGTTCAGGCGCGCCGGGTTGGCGGCGCGCACGATCAGCGAGTTGCTGCGCGTCTCGGCGATGACCGTGGTGCGGAAGGCGGTGTCCGCCTGCCCCTGGGCCGCGGCCGGCGCGCCCGGCGTTGCGGTCGAGGAGTCCAGCACGCGCTGCACCACCGGGGCCAGGTCGACCGCCAGCGCATGCTGCAGGTTGATCACTTCGACGTCGGTGGCATTCGACACGTCCAGCGCCGCGATGATGCGGCCCAGGCGCTGCAGGTTGTCCGCATAGTCGGTGATCACCAGCGAGTTGTTGCCCGGGTTCACGTTGATCGTGTTGTTGGGGCTGATCAGGGGCCGCAGGATGGGCACCAGGTTGCCGGCGTTCTCGAAATTGAGCCGGAAGATCTGCGTGACGATCTGGTTGCCGCTGACGGTGCCGTCGACGGACACCGCGCCGCCCTGCAGCTTGGCTTCGGCTTCCGGCACCACTTTCCACAGGCCGCCGGAGTCGACCACGGTGAAGCCGGAGAGGCGCAGCGTGGCGACGAACTGGTTGAAGGCGGCGGCCGGCGCGATCGGCCGGTCCGTCGACAGGGTGATGGTTCCCTTGACGCGCGGATCGACCACGATGTTGCGGCCGGTGATGGCGGCCATCGTCCGGGCGACCGCCTCGATCTCCGCGTTGACGAAGTTCAGCGTGATCGGTTCATTGCTGCGCTGCGCGTGCAGCACCGGGGCCACCCCGAGCAGCAGGGCGAGCGCAAGGCCGGTGGCGACGAAACGTTGATTCATGAAGTGGTTTCTAGCCTATCGAGATGATCGAGCTGCGGCCGCTGCGGCGGCCGATGATGTTCAGGAGGTTGCCGAGGGCGGCTTCCCGGTCGGGTGCGGCGGTGGCTTCGCCGCGAAAGCGCAGTCGCCGTCCCACCCACTCGCCCGACCCCGACAGCTGCAGGCTGCCTTCGACGGTCTCGAGCCGCAGCCGGGTCGAGGTGCCGCCTTGCAAGGTGACCCGGTAGCTGCCCATGGGCCTGAGCGTAGACAGGCGCGACGCCAGGCGCAAGGCCACCAGTTCCGCCCGGCCGGCGACCACCGGACGGCCTGCGACCCATTCTACTGAAAGGCCTTGCGTCGAAAGCCGCAGGTCGCCGTCGAGTTGCAGGGTATTCCAGGGAGTGCCGAGGCCGGCCGCCACGCTCGCCGGCCACTGGGAAACGCTGTCCCCCACCTGCAGCGCGAGGCGGCTCAAGTTCCAGCGCACGCGCAGGGGCACCGGCTTGGGCGTGCAGCAGTCCGCGTAAAGAAGGGCGGCCACGCCGTCGAACCGCGGGTGCAGTTCCCAGGCGACCCGGCCGGGCAGGGCAGTGGCATCGGTGCTGCCGGCGCCACCTGTCAGCACCAGGCGGCCCGACCCGCCCCAGACGGTGCCACGGGTTTCCGCCAGCAGCACCTGGCCGCTGGTGGCTTGCGCCACGCCGGCGGCGAGCCAGCGGGCCGGCGCATTGGCGACCAGCGCGAACAACACGCCCACCAGCGTGCCGGCCACCGCCCAGGACCAGGGCACTTCACGGGCAACTCGGGGCGGGCGCGCCACGGGGTCGTCGGCCTAGCGGGCCGGCAGCGTCAGCACCAGCCTGCCGTCCCAGCCGCCGGCGGCGTTGCGGGTCAGGTTCGCCTCGCCAGGGATGGCGCGGGCATTGGTGCGGACTTGCGACAGCCACTGCGCCAGCGCGGCGGCGGGCGTGTTGGTAAGGGTGACCGTGACGCGTTCGGAGGCGATGCTGTAGCGCGCGGTGGTCCCGAGCTGCTGGCGGATCGCGCTTTCCAGCTGCCGCATCGATTCGTCCTGGCTTTGCCGCGGCTGGCCCTGCATGGCCTTGGCCTGGGACTGCAGGCGGCGCATGTGCTGCAGCTGCGCGTCGAGCGCGCGATGCTGGGCGTCGGCCGAGCGCAGCGTCGCCAGCGCCGGGCCCAGGGCGATCCACCAGAACAATGCCAGGGTCACCAGGGCGACGGCGCCGGCCACCAGCGCCTGCTCGCGCGGCGCCAGGCCGGCCCAGCGTGCGCGCAGCGCCTGCGTGTTCAGGGGTTGCGGCTTCATCGGGCGTCCTCCGCCGAAACGACCAGCACGTCGCCGTCGGCCCTCGCCGTGTAGCCGGTGGTCTTCAGGTTGGCGGCGGCAGCGCGCACTTCCTCGGGCGACAAGCCGAGCCCGCGCACCCGCAAGTCGGCGCCCGCGTATTCGATGGCGGAAGGCGTGCGGCCGGCCGGCAGCGCGATGGCCAGGGCGCCGAGCAGGGCGTCGAGGTCGCGCGGCGAAGCCATGCCGGTCTGCTGGCGCAGCGCGCTCACTTCGCGCTCCATCTGCACCGGCGCATCCACCACCAGCTTCACCTGCGGGAAGGTGTCCGTCAGGGTGCGGCGGATGGCGTCGCGCTTGTCCTGCAGGCTGGCGCGTTCCTTCCAGGCCCAGGCGTTCAGGCCGACCAGGTTCACCACCACCAGGGCCACCGCCGCCCAGCGCGCCGGGCGCCAGGGCGCGGTGTTCAGCACTTCGGCCCAGCCGGTGGAAAACTTCTTCAAGGCCCGGGTGCGCGACGAACTGGCGAAGTCGAACTGCGCCAGGTCCCAGCGCGTGCGCGCCGCCTGCACCCAGCGCTGCGGCGCCTGCTGCAGGGCGAGCTTCTGGTGCAGCATCTGCTCGGCGACCCCGGCCACCGCCGGTTCGGCGAGCCGGGGCGTGTCTTCCGGCCATTGCGGCAGCAGGGCCAAGGTGGCCGGCGTGAGCGGCAGCATCAGGACGCCGTCGGGGCTGCTCGCCACGATGGTGGGCTGCTCCGCGTCACCCAGCACCACCAGCGCCGCCGTGCCTTCGGGCGCGAACTCCGGAATGATCCGGCCCACCGGCCGGCCGGCCGACTCGAGCAGCTGCAGCGCGTTGCGCAGCCAGCTGCGGTCGCAGATCGCCACCCACGCCTGCTCGCCCGGTCGTGCGCCCGGCGCCAGCGCCAGGTGCAAGGCTTCGGTGTCGTCCAGCAGCTGTTCTTCCATCACCCCTTCCAGGGCGGAGCGCAGGCGCGGGGTGCCGAGCGTGATGCCCTTGGGGACCACCACGCGGTGCCACGCGAGGGCTTGCACCGGCACCACGGCCACCACTTCGGCGCCGGCGCCGCGCGGCAGCGGCAGCAGCGCCGCGCGCGCCTTGCCGTGGTCGGCGAGCGCGCGCCCGTCCGGCGTCAGCGCGAAGGACCACTCCGTCGCGCTGGTGGCCGGCTCGAGAGGCAGCGAAACGATCAGGGTGCTCATGAACTGCGGCGCATTGTAGGGGTGGCTCAGCGTGTCGTGGGTGTGGTGGACAGCGTTTCGCCGGCGCCGCGTTCCCGTTGCAGCGTCTTCACGTCCTGGCCGAAGCGGCTGACGATCGAGCGTTCCTCGATCACCACGTCCTCCAGGCGCAAGCGGCCGCGCACCTCGAAGTAGTGGGAGTCGATGGATACCAGCGACTCTTCCAGCCGCGTGTTGGCCGGCAACAGCGGGAGCACCTCCCTGGTCGCCTTGAAGAACTGCCGCTCCCGTTGCGCCACCAACCGCTGGGCGTCGGCCAGGCCGATGCCGGGGATCACCGCGTAGATGACCTCCGGGCTGGCGGTGTTCAGGTTCACCGTGGTGACACTGCTGTTGCCGGGCGGCAGGATGACCACATGGGGCTGCAGGGCGGCGACCGACTCGGGCGACAGTCCGAGCCACGTCAGCTGCTCCAGCCGCACCGGCGGCAGCGAGGCGCGGCCCCCGCTGCGGTTCTCCAGGTTGATGTCGGAGGCGAAACGCAGGTTCTCGGCCATCCGCGTCAGTTCCTGCTGCGGCAATTGCAGGATGTCGAACAGGCGCCGGAAAGCGGCCAGCGGCTCCGGCTGGTCGACGCCCGCCCGCACCAGGATGCCGAGGTTCAATTTCGCCTGCACGTCGCTGATTTGCCCGGACAGGAAGACGTTGTCGCTCTCGCCCGTGTCGGCGTTGCTGCCCTGGTCGGCGGCCAGGAAGGTCGACAGCCGCGCCTCCTGCAAGGGCACCGCCCAGGGCTCGGCCAGGTGGTCGGCGCCGTTGCGGTCTTCGCGCAGGATCAGCCGCGCCCAGTCCAGCGCGCCCTGCAGGATCCATTCGGCTTGCACCCGCGTGCGGTCCGCCGCTTCCACCTCGATGCTGCGCCACTGCTGCCACATCGCCGCGGCAGCGAAGGTCGCCACCAGGCTGACCGTGAGCATGGCGGCCAGCAGTGCCGCGCCGCGGTGCGAGGCGCGCCTCATGGCCGTGCTCCCCGCACCCAATCGCGCTGCAGCCGCCCGCTCAGCGCCCGGCCCGGCGGCAATTGCATCACCAGCCGCACGCCGTCGGGC
>JAQGMY010000355.1 GCA_028292105.1 Ramlibacter sp. | reverse complement strand
GCATCAATGCGGCTCCACGGCCGCTGCCGGCGCCTCACCACCCCCGCGCGGGTGCCGGATCTTGCGCCCCATGCGCCGCAGCCAGTGCTCGACGTCGTCCATGATCTCGAACACCACCGGCACCACCAGCAGGCTCAGCACCGTCGACGTGAACAGGCCGCCGATCACCGCGATCGACATCGGTGAGCGGAAGCTCGGGTCCGCCTTGCCCAGGCCGATGGCGATGGGCAACATGCCGGCGGCCATGGCGATCGTCGTCATGATGATCGGCCGCGCACGCTTGTGGCAAGCATCCACCAGCGCATCGAAGCGCGACAGCCCGTGGTCGCGGCGGGCCACCATGGCGTACTCCACCAGCAGGATCGAGTTCTTGGTGGCGATCCCCATCAGCATGATCAAACCGATCAGCGAGGGCATCGAGAAACTCTTCTGCGCCAGCAACAGGCCGACGAAGGCGCCGCCCAGGGCCAGCGGCAGCGCGCTCAGGATGGTCACCGGGTGCAGGAAGTCCTTGAACAGCAGCACCAGCACGATGTAGATGCAAAGCACCCCCGTGAGCATCGCCACGCCGAAGCTGGCGAACAGCTCGCCCATCACCTCGGCGTCACCGATCTCCACCACGCGCACGCCCGCCGGCAAGGAACGCACCGACGGCAGTTTCTGCACCGCCTCGGCGACGTCGCCCAGCGGCTGCCCCGACAGCTCGATCTCGAAGTTGATGTTGCGCGAGCGGTCGTAGCGGTCGATCACGGCGGGTCCGCCGGTCAGTTCCAGCGTTGCTACCTGCCCCAGCATCACCGGCCCGCGCGTGCCCGGCACCGCCAGCCGCTGCAGCACGTCGAGGTCGCGCCGCGCATCCTCGCGCAGCTTGACGACGATGGGCACCTGCCGTTGCGAGAGATTCAGTTTCGGCAGCGCAACGTCGTAGTCGCCCGACGTCGCCACACGCAGCGTTTCAGCGATCGCGGCGCTGGTCACGCCGAGATCGGCGGCACGCGCGAAGTCGGGCCGGACCGCGATCTCCGGCCGGATGAGGCTCGCGGTGGAGGCGATCTGCCCCAGGCCCGGGATCGTGCGCAGGTCCTTTTGCACGGCGACTGCCGCCGCCTGCAGCGCGACCGGGTCTTCACCCGTCAGCACCAGCACGTACTTCTCGCCCGAGCCGCCCAGGCCGACCTTCGTGCGAACCGCCGGCAGCGGCTCCAGCGCGGTGCGGATGCGGTTCTCGACCACCTGCTTGCGCGGCCGCTCGCCGCGCTCGGTCAACAGGATGGTGAGCGTGGCCTTGCGCGTCTCGGCGGCGCCGATGTTGGCGAACGGGTCGCCGCCCGCGCTGCCGCCGCCGATGGTGGTGTAGACGCTCTTGACGTCGGGCACCTTCATCACCGCATGGCGTGCCTGCTCGGCGAGGTCGCGCGTCTGCTGCAGGGTGGAGCCGGGTGGCAGCTCGAGGTAGACCTGCGTCTGCGAGTTGTCGTCCGGCGGGATGAAGCCGGTGGGCAGGAGCGGGATCAGCGCCACCGAGCCGAAGAAGAACAGCGTCGCCAGGACCATGGTGGTCCACCGGTGCGTCATGCTCCAGCGCACCCACTTCATGTAGACGCGCATCCAGGCGGCATCGCCCTTTGGCGCCGGCGTCGGCTTGAGGATGTAGGCGGCCATCATCGGCGTCAGCACGCGCGCGACCACCAGCGAGGCGAACACCGCCAGCGATGCGGTCCAGCCGAACTGCTTGAAGAACTTGCCGGCGATGCCGCTCATGAAGGCCGTCGGCAGGAACACCGCGATCAGCGTGAAGGTGGTGGCGATCACCGCCAGGCCGATCTCGTCGGCCGCTTCCATCGCCGCTTCGTAAGGCGTCTTGCCCATGTGCAGGTGGCGCACGATGTTCTCGACCTCGACGATCGCGTCGTCCACCAGGATGCCGATCACCAGGGACAGGGCCAGCAGCGTGACCACGTTGATCGAGAAGCCCAGCAGGTGCATGCCGATGAACGCCGGGATCACCGACATCGGCAAGGCGACGGCCGACACGAAGGTGGCGCGCCAGTCGCGCAGGAACAGCCACACCACCAGCACTGCGAGGGCGGCGCCTTCGTACAGCAGGTGCAGCGAGCCCTGGTACTCCTCTTCCACCGGCGTGACGAAGTCGAACGCCTGCGTCAGCACCAGGTCCGGTCGCTGCGCCTTGAGCTCGTTCAGCGCCTGGTGCACCGCGGCGCCGACGGCGACCTCGCTCTCGCCCTTGCTGCGCGACACTTCGAAGCCGACCACCGGCTTGCCATCGAGCAGCGCCGCGGCGCGCGGCTCGGCGATGGTGTCGCTGACTTCCGCCACGTCGTTCAGCCGGATGGTGCGGTTGCCCGCGATCGTGATCTCCAGCTCGCCGAGCTCGCGCGCCGTCTGCACGGTGGCCAGCGTGCGCACCGGCTGCTCGCCGCCGCCGATGTCGGTGCGCCCGCCGGCGCTTTCGGTCTGTACCTGCCGCAGCTGGCGCGAGATGTCGGCCGCGGTGGCGCCCAGGGCCTGCAGCCGGACCGGATCCAGCGCGATGCGGATCTCGCGGTTGACGCCGCCCACGCGGTTGACGGCACCGACGCCGCGCACGGCCAGCAGCTTGCGCGAGACTTCGTTGTCCACGAACCAGGACAGCGCCTCCTCGTCCATCGCCCGGGAGGCGATGGTGAAGGCCAGCACCGGCTGCCCCGCCAGCTCCAGCTTGGTGATGATCGGATCGCGCAGGTCCGAGGGCAGGTCGGCGCGCACCCGCGCCACCGCGGAACGGACATCGTCCACCGCTTCCTGCACCGGCTTTTCCAGGCGGAATTCGGCCGTGAGCGTGACGACGCCGTCCTGTGCCTTGGTGTAGATGTGCTTGAGGCCCTGCACCGTGGCGATCGAGTTCTCGATCTTGCGGGCGACGTCGGTCTCCAGCTGCGCCGGCGCGGCGCCGGGCAACGACGCCGTGACCATCACGGTCGGCAGGTCGATGTCCGGGAAGTTCTGGATCTTCATCGCCTTGAACGACAGCACGCCGCCGAAGGTGAGCAGCACGAACAGCATCACCGCCGGGATCGGGTTGCGGATGGACCAGGCCGAGACGTTCATCATGGTCGGTCTCCTAGCGCCCGGCCGCCGGGGCGGAGGCCGCGGCAGTGGGGACGGCGGCCGCCCCGGGACTGTTCACCACGCGCACCAGGTCGCCGTCGTTGAGGAAGCCGCCGCCGCTGGCGACGATGCGCGTGGCGGCCGTCACGCCCGACAGCACCTGCATGCGGTCACCCGCGATGCGGCCGGTCTGCACCTTGACCTGGCTTACCCGGTTGTCGGGGTTGACGCGGAACACGTAGTTGAAGCCTTCGCGCACCACCACCGCTGTCTGCGGCACGGTCAGCGCCGGCTGCGATCCCAGGTCGAATTCGCCTCGCGCGAACATGCCGGCGCGGGCGCTGCCCGAGGCCGGCCCCGGCAGCGGCGAGACGTCAACGTACACCAGTGCGATGCGGCTTTGCGGATCGACCGTCGGGCCGATCGTGCGCACGCGCCCTTCGAGCCGGGCGCCGCTGGTGGCGGTCACGATCGCCCGGGTGCCGATGGTCAACTGGCCCAGTTCGGCGGAGGTCACCTCGGCACGCCATTCCAGCCGGCCCTGGCGGATCAGCCGGAACAGCTCGGTGCCGTTGCCGACCACCGAGCCGACCGTTGCCGCGCGCGCCGAGATCACGCCGTCGTCCGGCGCCTGCACGGTGGTCTGGTTCAGGCGCACCTGCTGGATTCGTGCCTGCGCCCGCGCCTGCTCGACTCGCGCTTGCGCGGTCTTCTCCGCGGTGAGGTACTGGTTGATCTGCGACGCACTCATCGCGCCGGTGGTTTGCAGGGTCCGTGCCCGGGCGGCGTTGTTGGCGGCTTCCGCCGCGTTCGCTTCCGCTTCCGCCACGCTGGCCTGCGCCTGGGCCAAATCGGCCCGCAGGGTGTCGGCGGCGAAGCGGGCCAGCACCTGGCCGCGACGCACGCGGTCGCCGACGTTCACCAGCACCTCGGCGATCCGCAGGCCGCCGGCTTCGGTGCCCACGCTCGCTTCCTGCCAGGCCGCAAGGTTGCCGTTCGCCGTCAGCGTCACGGGCAGCATCGCCTGCTGCGGCGTGGTGGTGGTGACGGTGAGCGCCGGCTTGGCGGCCGGCTTGGCGTCTTCCTTGCCGCCGCAGCCGGCGAGCAGCGCGGCCAGGGCAAGCAGGCAGGGGAAGGCGGAAAGGTTGGCGGCGATCCGTTGCATCACGTTGCGGTTTCCTTGTTCTTGTACGGAGCCCATGCGGCTCATCGGCCCTGGGCCGTGGTGTCGGGCGGCGCCCAGCCGCCGCCGAGGGCGCGGTACAGGGCGATCCAGGCGGCGACGCGGTCGCGCTGCAGCGACACGAACGTCGTCTCGGCACCGAGCGCCACCCGGCGCTGGTCTTCCAGTTCGATCAGGCTGCCCAGGCCGCTGCGGTAACGCGCCTCGTTGGCGATGAAGGAGGCACGGTAGCCTTCCACCGCCGTGAGGGCGTCCGCGCTGCGGGCGCGGGCGCTTTCCAGCGTCACCAGCGCTTCCTCGACTTCACGCACGGCCTGCCGCACGCGGGCCTGGTAGCCGACCACCGCTTCTTCGTAGCGCGCCTGGGCCGAATCGACGGCGGCGGCGCGGCGGCCGGCGTCGAACAACGGCACGTTCAGGGCGATCGGTCCGAGCGACCAGGTCTGCAGGTCGATGGTCTGGCCGCCGACGTGCGCGAAGCCGATGCCGACCTGCCCCGTGAGCGACAGCCGCGGCAGTTGGTCGGCGCGCGCGGCGCCCACTTCGGCGCTGGCCGCCACCAGGGCCCGCTCGGCCTGGTACACGTCCGGCCGTTGCGCCAGCAAGGCGGCTGGCACCGAAGGAATGGCGATGGCGGCAAAACCTTCCGGCTCGACCCAACGGGCCGTGAGACGCTGCCGCAGCAGCGGTTCCGGCAAGCCGCTCACCGCCACCAGCGCTTTCACGAGGAGGTCGCACTGGGCCTGCTGCTGGGTGGTGCGCTGCGACGCGTCCGCCGCACTGGCGCGCGCCTGCGCCGCCACCGCGGGCGCAGTGAAGCCTGCCTGCGCGCTCAAGCCGGTGAGGCGAGCGGTTTCCGCACGCGACACCGCGTCGTTGCGCACCACCGCCAGCTGGCGCTCGCAGGTGCGCAGGTCCAGGTAGCTGGTGGCGGTCTCGGC
>JAQGMY010000338.1 GCA_028292105.1 Ramlibacter sp. | reverse complement strand
CTGGACGTCGACGTGAAAGTGACCCGCCAGCGCTTCACCAGCCAGGGGCAGGTCACAGCGCACGGGTTGATGCCCCGGATCTACGAGGAAGCCAACAACCGCAAGCGGCGGCTCGCCACCTTCGGCGACGAGGTGGTCCAGCTGGACAACGGCACCACCGTCCCCCGGCCTCCTGGCGTGCAGGACACCGCGAGCCAGTTCGTCGAACTGTCGCAGCGCTTTGCGACCGGCAAGGACCTGCTGGAGGTGGGGCGCACCGTGACCGTGTGGCTGGCGCGCCCGGGCGGCGTGGACCAGTGGACCTACGACATCGTCGAACGCGAGATCCTGCGCACGCCGCGCTTCGGCGCCGTCGAAGCCTTCCACCTGAAGCCGCGTCCCATCGCCAACCCGAAGGGCAACATCACGGCCGAAATCTGGTTCGCGCCCAGCCTGCAGTACCTGCCGGTGAAGATCAAGGTGCTGTGGGGGAACGAGGGTTACGTGGATTTGCTCGTGGACCAGATCGAGCAGCGGTAGCTGGACTGCCCTGCTTGATCGGGCTCACAGCTTGCGCTGGTCCACCACCCGCTTCGCCTTGCCCATGCTGCGCTCCACGCCGCCCGCGGGTCGCAGTTCGATTTTTGCGCTGGTCCCTATGTAAGCCTTGATCTGCTGCGCCAGCCGTTCGGCCGCCCCCTGCGCTTCGCTGCTGTCGTGCGCGTGGCCGGCGGCGGATTCGACGGCCACGGTCAGGCAGTCCAGCGGGCCCTCGCGCGTCAGGATGCACTGATAGTGCGGCGCCAGCGCCGGCTGCTGCAGGATCAGCTCCTCGATCTGCGTCGGGAACACGTTCACCCCGCGCACGATCATCATGTCGTCGCTGCGGCCGGTGATCTTCTCCATGCGCCGCATGGTGCGCGCGGTGCCGGGCAGCAGCCGCGTCAGGTCGCGCGTGCGGTAGCGGATGATCGGCAAGGCTTCCTTGGTGAGGCTGGTGAACACCAGCTCGCCCAGTTCGCCGTCCGGTACCGGCTCGCCGGTTTCCGGGTCCACGATCTCCGGATAGAAGTGGTCTTCCCAGATGGTCGGGCCGTCCTTGGTCTCGACGCATTCGTTGGCCACGCCGGGACCCATCACCTCCGACAGGCCGTAGATGTCGACCGCGTCGATGGCGAGGCGCTGCTCGATGTTCCTGCGCATGTCGTTGGTCCACGGCTCGGCGCCGAAGATGCCCAGGCGCAGGCTGCACGCGCGCGGGTCCAGCCCCTGCCGCTCGAATTCGTCGGCGATCGCCAGCATGTAGCTGGGGGTGACCATGATGATGTCCGGGCGGAAGTCGGTGATCAATTGCACCTGCCGTTCGGTCTGGCCGCCGCCGAAGGGAACCACCGTCAGGCCCAGCTTCTCGGCGCCGTAGTGCGCGCCCAGGCCACCGGTGAACAGGCCGTAGCCATAGCTCACGTGCACCATGTCGCCCGGCCGGGCCCCCGAGGCGCGGATGCTGCGCGCCATCACCTGCGACCACACCTCGATGTCGTTCTTGGTGTAGCCGACGACCGTCGGCTTGCCGGTGGTGCCGCTGGAGGCGTGGATGCGCACGCACTGCTCGCGCGGCACGGCAAACATGCCGAAGGGATAGGCGCCTCGCAGGTCGGTCTTGGTGGTGAACGGGAACTTGCGCAGGTCGGCCAGGCTGCGGCAGTCGTCCGGATGCACGCCGGCATCGTCGAACTTGCGGCGGTACACCGGTGAATGCGCGTAGGCATGGCGCAGCGTCTGCTGCAGGCGCTTGAACTGCAAGGCGCGCAGTTCGTCGACGCCGGCCTTTTCGATGGGGTCGAGCGCAAAGGCTTTCATGCGGGTCCCGCCTCCTGCGCAATGACCGTGCCCTGGATGCTGGTGCTCTTGCCGCGAAACAGGGCCACCACTTCGCCGCGCTGGTTGCTCACCTGCATGTCGTAGATGCCGTGGCGCCCCTGCAGCACCTGCTCCACGCCTTCGCAGGTGAGCACATCGTCCAGGTGCGCGGGTTTCAGGAACTCGATGCTGCAGCCGGCCGCGACCGTCACCTTGTTATGGCTGTTGCAGGCAAAGGCGAAGGTGGAATCGGCCAGGGTGAAGATCAGGCCGCCATGGCAGATCTGGTGCCCGTTGAGCATGGGCTCCCGGACCTTCATGCGCATCCGCGCGCGCCCCGGCTCGCAGGCCAGCAGTTCCATCTGCAGGAAGTCCTTGCTGGCGGCATCCACCGCGAACAGCGTCGCGCCGACCTTTGCCGCCAGGTCTTGCGGGGACAGCATGCTCACTCTCCCGTGAACTGGGGCGGACGCTTTTGCCGGAACGCCATCACGCCTTCGAGGTAGTCGTGCGTCTTGCCCAGCGCCGATTGCGTGTCGCGTTCCAGGTCCAGCTGCTGGTCGAGGCCGTTGGACGCGGCGGCCCGCAGCATCCTGCGGGTCTGGACCAGCGCGGTGGTCGGCAGCACGGCCAGGCGCTCGGCCAGCTTCATCGCCGCCGCCACGCAGTCCTCGCCTTGCGGCGCCACGTCCCAGATCATTCCCCAGTCCTTGGCGTCCGCCGCGCTGACCTTGTCGCCCAGCATGGCCGCGCCCATCGCCCGCGCCAGCCCCAGCTTCTTGATCAGGAACCAGGTGCCGCCGGCATCGGGGATCAGGCCGATCTTGCTGAAGGCCTGGATGAAGCTGGCGCCGGCAGCCGCCACGGCCAGGTCGCAGGTCATCGCCAGCGAGGCGCCGGCGCCGGCGGCGACGCCATTCACCGCCGCCACCGTAGGCACCCGCAGGTCCATCAGGCGGCGCACGGTGGGGATGAATGCCTTGTCGATCACCGGGCCGGGGTCGGCCCGCTGGACCAGGTCGGGGCCCGGTTCGAAGTCGAACTCGGACAGGTCCGCGCCGGCACAGAAGCCGCGGCCCGCGCCGGTGATCACCGCGGCGCGGATGGACTTGTCGGACTCGATGCGGTCGAGCGCGGACCACAGGTCCTGGTGCATCTGCCGGGTGAAGCTGTTGAGGGCCTGCGGCCGGTTCAGGGTGATGAGTGCGACGCTTGCGCGCGCCTCGTAGAGGACGGTGGCTTCGCTCATGGGGGCTCCTTCGCGCGCACTCTAGCACCGCGATCCGGCGCGGCCGGGGCATGCTTTCCCTTGGTTATAGTCAGCTCGAATCAGGAGACCGCGATGGCTTACGAAACGATCGAAGTGCGCACGGAAGCAGGCAAGGTAGGGGTGGTCACGCTGAACCGGCCCAAGCAGCTGAACGCCTTGAACAACCAGCTGATGGACGAGCTCGGCGAAGCCCTGAAGGCCTTCGACGCCGACGACGCGATCGGTTGCATGATCCTGACCGGCAGCGAGAAGGCCTTCGCCGCCGGCGCCGACATCGGGGGCATGGCCACCTACACCTTCGCGGACGTCTACAAGGGCGACTACATCACGCGCAACTGGGAAACGATCCGGTCGGTGCGCAAGCCGGTGATCGCCGCGGTCAGCGGCTTCGCGCTCGGCGGCGGCTGCGAGCTGGCCATGATGTGCGACTTCATCATCGCCGCGGACAACGCCAGGTTCGGCCAGCCCGAGATCAAGCTGGGCATCATCCCCGGCGCCGGCGGCACCCAGCGCCTGCCCCGCGCGGTGGGCAAGGCCAAGGCCATGGACATGGTCCTGACCGGCCGCATGATGGATGCGGACGAGGCTGAGCGCGCGGGTCTCGTCAGCCGGGTGGTGGCACTCGACAAGCTGATGGAGGAAGCGCTCGGCGCCGCGCTGATGATCTGCGGGTACTCGCAGCTCGCGCTGCTGGCCGCGAAAGAGTCGGTCAACCGTGCCTTCGAGGGGGACCTCGCCGCCGGCGTGATGTTCGAGCGCCGCCTGTTCCACGCGCTCTTCGCCACCGAGGACCAGAAGGAAGGCATGGCGGCCTTCGTCGGCAAGCGCAAGGCGGAGTTCAAGAACCGGTAAGGGCGGGTGGGGCGCGGCGGAGCCCGAACTCCGCCGTTGTGCGCCCGCACCACCTCAACGTCGCAACACGCGCCGCGCTTCCTCCCGCAAGGCCGCGTCGACAGCGGGCTCCGGCTGCAGGCTGCGGGCCTGCTGCACGTCCCGCAGCGACAGCCAGCGCCAGTGCTCCCCCGCCAGTTCGAGCACGCCCAGCGATTCGCCTCCCTGCGCCAGCTCGAAGCGCAGGCTCACCGGCGCCGACGGTGCGGGTGCTTGCGCAGGGGACCGCAGCGCTTGCTCGAGCAGCCGCGACAGGTCCGCCGCCTGGGCTCGTTCCAGCACGATCGAATCAGCCCCGGCCTCGATGCGTACCTGCGTCCAGTTGCCGGGCACCGGCAGCAACTGCGGGCCGACCACAGGACCCGCTGCACGCAGCGCAGCCACCGCAGCTGCAGCAGGTGCAAGGGGAGCCGCGGCGGCGGGAGCCAACACGGTGATGAAACCCGCCGCCAGCACGGTCAGCCACCCGGCCGCCCACGGCGTGCGATGCCCGCCTCTCGCCGCCAGCCACCGCCGCCAAGGCGGCTGCACAGCCGCCTGCTCCATCGCCTGCCGCAGGCGAGCGTCGCGCAGCTTGGTCATCGCGCCGGCTCCAGCAGCTTGAGATACGCACCCATGCAGCCGCGCAGCTTCTTCAGCGCATGACGCAGGCGGCTTCTGGCGGCTTCGATCTGGAAGCCGATCTCCGGCCCCGACACGGGCAACGCTGCCGGCACAAGCCAGCATCAGGGCCTCGTGGGGCGTGTCGTGGCGTGCGGGGGGCATGGACGGATTCTCACACCACGTTGTACGGGGCTCGCCCGGGGGCTGCGGGGTCAACGGACCGACCGGCATCGGCCCCAGACGGAAGAGCTACGAAAGAGTGCGGGCGCGGAGCTGAAGACCGCCGCGAGCTTCGCTATAATCGAGGGCTTGGCGCTTTAGCTCAGCCGGTTAGAGCGACGGAATCATAATCCGCAGGTCCGGGGTTCGAATCCCTGAAGCGCCACCAGACACAAAACCAACGCGCCGCGTTGACACCAAAGGCACTGTCCCGCACAGTGCCTTTGTCTTGGCTCTCCTACAGCCTCTGGATCTACACCATGACCCGCTGGACCCGAACCGCCCTGGTGGCACTCGCCTTCGCCGCCACCGCCGCCACCGCCCTTGCGCAGACCGTCATGCGCGACGCCCCCAAGGACGTGAAGCCGGCCATCATCGCCGTCAGCGCGACGCCTCCCATCATCACGGTGGACGGCACGCAAGACCGCTTCTCGCCCGGCGTGCGCATCCGCGACCGCAACAACATGCTGACGCTGACCGGCGGGCTGGCCGGCCAGTCGCTCCACACCGTGTACCGCCGCGACTCCATGGGGCTGGTGCACGAAGTGTGGCTGCTGTCACCGGAGGAATACGACAAGATCGGCGGCAAGTACGGCTCCAGCGCCGATGGCTACAAGCGCTTCGCCGAGCTGCTGGACCTGATCTGGGCGGCCCGCGCGCTCTACATGCTGAGGTGAGACCGCGATGAAGAAGGTGTACATCAAGACCTTCGGCTGCCAGATGAACGAGTACGACTCGGACAAGATGGCGGACGTGATGCACGCGGCGGAAGGCTATGAGCCGACCAGCGATCCCGAGCAGGCCGACCTGATCCTGTTCAACACCTGCTCGGTGCGCGAGAAGGCGCAGGAGAAGGTCTTTTCCGACCTCGGTCGCGTCAAGCACCTGAAGCAAAAGGGCGTGCTGATCGGCGTCGGCGGCTGCGTGGCCAGCCAGGAAGGCGCGGCGATCATCGCGCGCGCGCCCTACGTCGACGTGGTGTTCGGGCCGCAGACGCTGCACCGCTTGCCGCAACTGCTGGAAGCCCGGGCGCGCGAACAGCGGCCCCAGGTCGACATCAGCTTTCCCGAGATCGAGAAGTTCGACCACCTGCCGCCGGCGCGGGTCGAAGGCGCGGCCGCCTTCGTCTCCATCATGGAAGGCTGCTCCAAGTACTGCAGCTACTGCGTGGTGCCCTACACCCGCGGTGAGGAGGTGTCGCGGCCCTTCGACGACGTGCTGACGGAGGTGGCCGGGCTGGCCGACCAGGGCGTCAAGGAAGTGACGCTGCTCGGTCAGAACGTCAACGCCTACCGCGGCAAGATGGGCGACACGGCGGAGATCGCCGACTTCGCGCTGCTGATCGAGTACGTCGCCGAGCTCCCCGGCATCCAGCGCATCCGCTACACCACCAGCCACCCGAACGAGTTCACGCAGCGCCTGGTCGATGTGTACGCCAGGGTGCCGCAGCTGGTGAGCCACCTGCACCTGCCGGTGCAGCATGGCAGCGACCGCATCCTGATGGCGATGAAGCGCAACTACACCGCCATGGAATACAAGAGCACCATCCGCAAGCTGCGGGCGGTGCGGCCGCAACTGTCGCTCTCCACCGACTTCATCGTGGGATTCCCCGGCGAGACCGAAGAGGACTTCGCCAAGATGATGAAGCTGGTCGACGACGTCGGCTACGACGCCAGCTTCTCGTTCATCTTCAGCCCGCGGCCCGGCACGCCGGCGGCGACGCTGCACGACGACACGCCGCACGAGGTGAAGCTCAGGCGCTTGCAGCACCTGCAGGCGGTACTGGAGGAGAACGTGCGCCGCATCAGCGCCAGCCGCGTGGGCACGGTCCAGCGCATCCTCGTCGAAGGTCCTTCGCGCAAGGACGCGAACGAACTGATGGGGCGCACGGAGTGCAACCGCATCGTCAACTTCGCGGGCCCCCCCCGCCTCATCGGGGAGATGGTGGACGTGACGATCACCCAGGCGCTGCCGCATTCGCTGCGCGCCGAAGTACTTGCCCAGGAGCCCATCGCTGCGTGAGCAGCGTGGTGCAAAGCCAGCTGTACCTGACGCACCCGATAGGCCCTGTCTTACAGGGCTTCGGCTGTTGCTCTCATTAAGCTCCTCACCTCGTCACGCCACGGGCCAAACGGTCTTCGGCTTTGCGAGGACCATTCATTAGGAGTTCAAACTTGACAAGAGAGTTTTCAGCCACCGCGTTCAAGCTCGGTGCCGTTGGCCTGGCGGTGCTCGGCGCCACGCTCGGCACGCAGGCCATCGCGCAGCCCGCGCCGGGGTGGTACATCGGCGGCAACGTCGGTCGCGCCTACACCGACTTCGAACACGCGCCCATGGTCACGGCCCCGGCCGCTACCGTGCGCAGCATCGGGGACGAGGACCGCGACACCGCGTACAAGCTGTACGGCGGCTATCAGCTCAATCGCAACTTCGCGATCGAAGGCGGCTATTTCGACCTGGGCAAGTACAACTACGGGTACACGGCAACCGGCGGTGCGTTCTCCGGCAACAGCCGGTTCCAGGGCCTGAACCTGGACCTGGTCGGCACGCTGCCGATGACGGACCGCTTCTCCGCCTTCGCCCGCGTCGGCGGCACGTACACCCGCGCCCGCTCCTCGTACACCAGCAGCGGCACCGCCGCGATTGCCGGCACTTCGAGCAGCGACAACAAGTTCGGCGGCAAGGTCGGCCTGGGCCTCGAGTACGCGTTCACGCCCGCGTTCGCCGTCCGTGGCGAAGTGGAGCGCTACCGCGTGACCGATGCGATCCGCCATCGCGGCTACATCGACGTGGCTTCGGTCGGCCTGGTCTATCGCTTCGGCGCTCCCGCGCCGACGATGACCCGCGTCGTCGCACCGCCGCCGCCGCCCCCGCCGCCGCCGCCGCCTCCCCCGCCGGCGCGCGTGATGCCGCCGCCGCCCCCGCCGCCCCCGATGGCGCCGCCGCCTCCCCCGCCGCCGCCGCCCCCGGCACCGGCTCCCCTGCCGCCCCGGCCGTTCCGCAACTAAGCGGACGTGACCAGCAAAAAACCCGCCTCGGCGGGTTTTTTGTTGCCCCCTTCGGAAGGGCAATCGGTGCTGCTGCTTACTGCACCGCGCTGGCCGGCACGAGCCCGCCGCTGCCGACGTCGTACGAGCCGAACAGATCCTGCGGTCGGCGTGACTCCGGCAGGATGTACACGATGCCGCCGCGCTCGCTGAACGTCGGCTGCACGACCGCGTCGTAGAACTTCACCGGCACGTTGATGCAGCCATAGGTGATGCGGCGGTCCTGCGCCACGTTGCTTGCCAGGCGTTGCAGCCGGCGCTCCTGCGGCACGTTGGTCACGACGCGGTGCAATGCCAGCGCGCCTTCGTAGTCGACCCACAGGATGTCTTCCCCGTTGGGGCCGCGGCCCATGCGTGCCGCGTAGCGGCCCGCCGGCGTGGTGCGCTCCTGCGGCAGGATGCTGGAGATCTTGCGGCTGCCGATGCCGGGCACCGAGTTGTCGCCGCGCGCCGCACCGACCAGCGCCGCACTCGCGCCTCGCAAGCGCCCCTCGGCGTCGAACACGAAGACGCGGCTTTCCACCTTGTCCACCACCACGAAGGGCAGGCCGCCATGGTCGCCGGAATCGACGGCCCAGTTCGCGATGTGCCGCACTTCGGCCGACGCCTCTTCGCGACCGAGATCGGCCAGCTTGGCATGGCGCAGCGGCGCGGCATCGCCGGCCTGCGCCGGGGTCCAGCACAAGGACATCGTGGCCAGCGCCACGGCCATGAGGCCGCGGCCCAGACGGGTGGAACCGGAGCACGTCTTCGAGCCCGCGCGCGTCATTCAAGCCTCCTGTCAATGGTGCAGGGATTATTCGAAAGCGCGCGGGATGCGTGTGGCTCAGCCGGGCGTCCCGGGAGCGGAATTTCACTGGGGCGGTGAAGAAGGAAGCGCGCCTACAGGTCGCGCTTGCGGCCCGGACTACGATGGCAGACTTGCGCCTGCGAAAGCGCCCGTGAAGGAAGAAAGCCGCGCCCGCTGACCCGGTCCCTGCGGGTGCTGGCGGCGCTGCGGCTGGCCATGCAGGCCTATTCGATCCGTGCGCCGGACGCCTTCACCAGCGTGCCTGCCGCGTCCCAGTCGGCGCGCAGCAACTGCTGGAAGGCGTCCGAGGACATCCCACCGGTCTCGACGCCCAGGCGGGTGAGGCGCTCCTGCACCGCCGGATCGGCCAGCACCTTGTTGATGGCGGCATTGAGGCGTTCGACTTCGGCCTTCGGCATGGTGGAGGGCGCCAGCACGCCTATCCACGACTCGAACTTGTAGCCGGGTACGCCAGCCTCGGCTACCGTCGGCAGGTCCGGCAGGAACTTGGAGCGATGCGCGCCGGTGTACGCCAGCAGCTTGATGCGCGGGTCCTGCTTGAACGCCGTGATGCCGATCAGCGCGGAGGTCACGCCCTGCACGCGGCCCGCCAGCACCTCGTTGACGGCGTCGCCGGTGGACTTCATCGGCACGTGCTGCATCTCGACGCCGGCCTTGGCGAGGAAATAGGCCATGCCCAGGTGGGTGGCGCTGCCGTTGCCGGCGGACGCGTAATTCAGCTGGCCCTGCTTGGTCTTGATCAGCTTGACGTAGTCGGCCAGGTTGTTGACGCCCAGGTTGCCCGGCGCCGCGATCACGTAGCCGGAGTTGCCGATGAAGGCGACGCCGGTGAAGTCCTTGATCGGGTCGTAACCCAGCTTGCTGTACAGGTGGCCGGCCAGCGTGTGGCTCGCCGCGGCCAGCACCAGCGTGTTGTTGTCGGTGCTCTTGGCCACCAGGCCGGTGCCGACGGTGCCGCCCGCCCCCGGACGGTTCTCCACCACCACGGAGGCGCCCAGCGCCGCCCCGAGTTCGGCGTTGAAGGTGCGCGCCACCGTGTCCTGCACGGCGCCGGGGCCGAAGGGCACCACCATGCGGATCACGCGCTGCGCGAAGGCCGGCGAAGCCGCGGCTGCGGCGAGGACCAGCCCGACGGCGGCGCTACGGAAGGGGATGTTCATGGATGCTCCTGCTTAACTCTGGGCCAGCCACTTCTGCGCCAGCCGGACAAAGTAGCTGGCGCCGATCGGGATGATCTCGTCGTTGAAGTCGAACGAGGTGTTGTGGATGATGCAAGGACCGGGCCCGTGGTCCGGCAGGCGGTGGCCGCCGGCGCCGTTGTCGTTGCCGATGAAGGCATAGCAGCCCGGCCGCGCACGCAGCATGTGGGCGAAGTCCTCGGCCCCCATCACCGCCGGGTAGTTGTCGTCGACGCGGTCGGCGCCGACCACTTCGCGCATCACCTCGGCGGCGAAGCGCGCTTCGCGTTCGTGGTTCACCACGGGCGGCGAGGCGCGGCGGAAAGTGATCTCGGCGCGGCAGCCATGCGCCTGCGCCACGCCTTCGGCGATCTGGCGCAGGCCGTTCTCGAGGCGGTCGGTGGCGTCGGTGGAAAAGGTGCGGGCGGTGCCGCCGACCCAGGCCTGGTCGGGGATCACGTTCGGCGCGCCCGAGCCCTGGATCTGCGTCACGGCCAGCAAGGCGCGCTGCTCGGAGTTGATCACCCGCGCCACCAGCGACTGCAGCTGCTGGCCGAGGTTGATCACCGCGGCCACCGGATCGACCCCGGTGTGCGGCAGCGAGGCATGCGTGCCGCGGCCGTGCATGGTCACGCGCCAGGTGTTGCTGGACGCCATGAGCGCCGCCTGGTTCAGCGCGAAGCTGCCGACCGTGCCGATCGCGAAGTTGTGCAGCGCGAACACCGCCTCGCAGGGGAAGCGCTCGAACAGGCCGTCCTCGATCATCTTCAAGGCGCCCGCCTTGCCCATCTCTTCGGCCGGCTGGAAGATGAAGTTGACGGTGCCGTCGAAGTCCCGCGCCTGCGACAGGTGCCAGGCTGCCGCGAGCAGCATGGTGGTGTGGCCGTCGTGTCCGCAGGCGTGCATGCGACCGTCGTGCTGCGAGCGATGAGGAAAATGGTTCTCTTCCTGCAGGGGCAGCGCGTCGAGGTCGGCGCGCAGCCCGATCGTGCGGGTGCCCGGGCCGCAGCGCAGCACGCCGACAACGCCGGTGCCGGCGACGCCGGTGTGCACCTCGATGCCCCATTCGCGCAGCAGGTCGGCCACGATCTTCGAGGTGCGGTGCTCCTCGAAACCGAGCTCCGGATGCATGTGGATGTCGCGCCGCAGGGCGACGAAACGGGAGATGTCGGCGAAGCTGTCGACGAGGTTCAAGGGGACTCCGGGAAAGTGCGGCACGAGTATAAGAGCGCGGCCTTCGGGAAAGCGCTCAGGGGCAAGGCGCCCGCACCGCTCCACAATCGCGATGACGTCGTTTGAACCGCAGGAGATTCCCGTGACCCAGCTTGCCTCGCTGTTGCGCCCGTTCGCCTTCGCCCTCGCCGCCCTGGCGGCGGCGGGCGTGCAGGCGCAGGCCGCCTATCCCGCCCGGCCCATCAGTCTCATCGTCGGCTATGCGCCCGGCGGCGGCACCGACCTGATCGCCCGGGTGGTGGCGCAGAAACTCGGCGAGGTGCTGGGCCAGACCGTCATCGTCGAGAACAAGGCGGGCGCGCAGGCCATCATCGCCGCGCAGTACGTGGCCAAGGCCGCTCCCGACGGCTACACCTTGATGCTCGGCCCCACCGGGCCGGTCGCCATGAACCCGGCGACGCACAGCAAGCTGCCGTATTCGCCGCTGCGCGACTTCGCGCCGATCTCGATGATCGGCACCTTCCCGCTGATCCTGGCGGTGGGCCAGAACCATCCGGCGCAGAACGTGCAGCAGCTGGTGGAATACGCCAAGGCCAACCCGGACAAGGCGAACTACGGCGCGAGTGCCGCGCCGTTCCAGCTGGCCACCGAGCTGTTCAAGCAGAAGACCGGCACCGCCTTCCAGTACATCGCCTACAAGGGCACGAACGAGTCGATCCAGGCCACGGCCACCGGCGAGATCACCATGACCATCGCCGATCCGCCGGTCGTGATCGGGCCAGCCAAGGCGGGGCGCGTGCGCGCGCTAGCCATCACCGCAGGGCAGCGCCACCCGGGTTGGCCGGGCGTGCCGACGCTGCGCGAGCTCGGTTTCCCGGAACTCGAAATGGGGCTGTGGGTGGGCCTGCTGGCGCCGGCCGGCACGCCGCCGGCGATCATCAAGCGGCTCAACGACGCGGTGGCCGTGCTGGTGAAGGACCCCTGGGCCCGCGAGAAGCTGGGCGCGCTGGGCATCGACCCCGGCGCCAGCACGCCGGACGAATTCCGCACGGTGATCGCCAACGACACCGCCAAGTGGACGGCGGTGGCGAAGGCGGCGAACATCAAGGCTGATTGAAAGCGGACAACCGGACGCAGAAGTCGCCAAGGTTTCGCAGAAGTCGCAAAAAAGTCAGGAGCCGGTTGTTTGGGTTCCTGCGGCGCTCGCCTTAGAAGGGCATCTTCGGCATCCCTTTGCCGCCGCCCATGCGCTTCATCATCTTCATGAGGCCGCCGCCCTTCATCTTCTTCATCATGGTCTGCATCTGCTCGAACTCGTTGAGCAGCCGGTTCACTTCCTGCACCTGAACACCGGCGCCGGCGGCGATGCGGCGCTTGCGGGTGGCCTTGATGAGTTCGGGCTTGCGGCGCTCCAGCTTGGTCATGCTGCAGATGATCCCTTCCTTGCGGCGGATGTCGCGCTCGGCCTTGTCCATGTCCACCTGGCCGGCCTTGGCCTGCAACTGCGCCGGCATCTTGTCCATCAGCGTCGACAGGCCGCCCATGCTCTTCATCTGCTGGATCTGCATCAGGAAGTCGTTGAGGTCGAAGCCCTCGCCGCTCTTCATCTTGGCGGCGAGCTTCTGCGCCGACTCCATGTTGACGCCGGCCTGCACCTGCTCCACCAGCGCCAGGATGTCGCCCATGCCCAGGATGCGGCCGGCATGGCGTTCGGCATCGAAGACTTCCAGCCCGTCGATCTTCTCGCTGGTGCCGGCGAACTTGATGGGCGCGCCCGTGATCTGCCGCACCGACAGGGCCGCGCCGCCGCGCGAGTCGCCGTCCAGCTTGGTCAGGATGATGCCGGTCAGCGGCAGCGCTTCCTTGAAGGCCTTGGCGGTGTTGACCGCATCCTGGCCCTGCATGGCGTCGACGACGAACAGCGTCTCCACCGGATTGAGCACGGCGTGCAGTTCCTTGATCTCGGCCATCATGGCTTCGTCGATCGCCAGCCGCCCGGCCGTGTCGACCAGCAGCACGTCGAAGTACTGCTTGCGCGCGTAATCGATCGCGGCCCGGGCGATGTCCACCGGCTTCTGGTCCGGCGTGCTGGGGAACCACTCCGCGCCGGCCTGCGCCGTGACGGTCTTCAGCTGCTCGATGGCGGCCGGCCGGTAGACGTCGCCGGACACCGTCAGCACCTTCTTCTTGCGCTTCTCGATCAGGTGCTTGGCCAGCTTGGCGGTGGTGGTGGTCTTGCCGGCGCCCTGCAGGCCGGCCATCAGGATCACCGCCGGCGGCTGGGCCGCCAGGTTGATGTCGCTGACGCCCGCCCCCATGGTGGCGGTGAGTTCCCGGTTGACGATGCCCACCAGGGCCTGGCCGGGGTTGAGCGAGCCGACCACCTCCTGGCCCAGTGCCTTCTCCTTCACGCGGGCGATGAAGTCGCGCACCACCGGCAGCGCCACGTCGGCCTCGAGCAGCGCCATGCGCACCTCGCGCAGCATGTCCTGCACGTTGTCTTCGGTGATGCGGGCCTGGCCGCGCATCTGCTTGACCAGGCGGGAAAGTTTGTCGGAAAGGGCGGAGGTGGCCATGCGGGAAGGGGAGTGGGGGCTGCGCCACACGGGGCGCGGGGGCTCTGCCGCGCGTGGATGGGCAGCAGATGCCAGGGGCTAAACTCGGTCCATGATTCTATCGGGTGCCTCCCCGGCGAGTGTGGCCTTGACGGTGGCCGCCGCGACGGCCTACGCCGTTCCCGCCGCCGGCGCCGGGCGGCTGAGCGAGCGGGCGGCGCGCGCGGCCCTGCTGGCGGCGTGGCTGTTGCACGCAGCGGCGCTCGCCTGGGCCCTGCTCGGCGAAGCACCGCGCTTCGGTTTCGCCCCGGCCTTGTCCGTCACCGCCTGGCTGGTGCTGACCGTGTACGCGGTCGAAAGCCAGGTGTTTCCGCAGCTGCAGGCGCGCTGGGCCCTGGCCGGCCTCGGCGCCGCCGCGGTGCTGCTGGCCCTGGTTTTCCCCGGCACCCCTTTGCACGTGTCGGCCACACCGTGGCTGCCCCTGCATTGGGCGCTGGGCATCGCGTCGTACGGCCTGTTCGCGGCGGCCGTCGTGCACGCCTGGCTGATGCAGCGCGCCGAGCGGACCATGCGCCAGGCCGCTGAAGCGCAACCAGGCTTGCCGCTGCTAACGCTGGAGCGCCTGACCTTTCGCTTCGCCACGGCGGGCTTCATCCTGCTGTCGGCGACCCTGCTCGCCGGGATGTTCTTTGCCGAGCGGCTTTACGGCCGCGGCTGGCGCTGGGACCACAAGACGGTGTTTTCCGTGCTGGCCTGGCTCGCGTTCGCGCTGCTGCTGCTCGGCCGGGCGCGCTTCGGCTGGCGCGGCCGCAAGGCGGTGCGCGTGATCTATATCGGCTCGCTGCTGCTGCTGCTGGCGTATGTCGGTTCGCGCTTCGTGCTCGAAGTGATCCTCGGGCGCACCACATGATGACGAAATACCTGGTCTTGCTCGCGGTGCTGGTCGTCGCCTACCTGTTCTGGCGCAACGCCCGCCTGAAGGACGACCGCACCAGCGGCGGCGCCCGCAAGGGGACCCGGCCGGCACGGGGCCCGCAGGAGATGGTGGCCTGCCGCGCCTGCGGCCTGCACCTGCCGCGCTCCGAAGCGGTGTTCGGCAGCAGCGGCGCACCGTTTTGCTGCCAGGAACACCGCCTGGGCAGCGGCTCCTGAAAAAGGCCATGGCCGACTCGCGCGCGCACCCCCAGTCCACCTGGACCTGGGACGCGCCCATCGCCACGCCGCAACCGCCGGAGGCCTCGGCCTTCCACCGGATGTGGCTCGGCTTCATGATGGCGCGCATCAGCGTGGCCGTGCTGCTGATCGTGCTGCTGGGTGGCCTGATGCTGGTGGGCTTCGCCCCCGTCAACCCCTGGCAGCTGGGGCTGTGCGCGATCTACCTGGCGGCATCGCTGGCGGTGCGGCTGTTCACGCGACCGGCGCCGCCCGGGCGCACCTTCGATCCGCAGTGGGTGTCCACCATCGGCATCGACCTGCTGGCGTTTTCGACGCTGCACTTCCTGCAGGTGGCGGGCCTGAACTACTCGCCGCTGTTCGCCTTGCCGGTGCTCACGGCGTCGGTGCTCGGTTCGGCCGTGCTGGCGTTCGGAACGGCGGCCGGGGTCACCCTGCTGCTGCTGATCGACGCCTGGGTGCAGTCGCTCGACCTGGCCGACCACACGCCGCGGCTGGTGCAGGCCGGCATCGCCGGCGGCGGCTACTTCGTCGTCGCCTTGCTGGCCAACCAGCTGGCGATGCGGCTGGCGCGCGAGGAGCAGGCGGCACGCCGCAGCCTGTCGGCGGCACGCACCCAGGCGCACGTCAACGAGGTGGTGATCGAGACGCTGACCGACGGCGTGCTGGTGGTCGGCCCCGACTGGCGCATCCATGCGGCGAATCCGTCCGCGCGGACGCTGCTGGGATGGCAGGCGCGCGAGGCGCCGGTGTCGCTGGCACTGGTCTCGCGCCCGGGCTGGAAGCCGCTGGCTGCATTGGCCCAGCGCACCTTCGTCGAGAACTGGCCGCAGAACGCCGAACTCGCGCTGGAGCTGGCCGGCGGCGAGCGGCTGCACCTGCGGGTGCGCACCCGCCTGACCCCGGCCCAGGACTACGAGATGGACACGCTCTGCGTGATGTTCCTGCAGGACCTGCGCGAGGCCGAGGCGCAGGTGCGCACCGAAAAACTGGCGGCGATGGGCCGCATGTCGGCGGCGGTGGCGCACGAGATCCGCAACCCGCTCGCCGCCATCGCCCAGGCCAACGGCCTGCTGTCGGAGGAACTGCCGGATCCGGGCCACCAGCAGCTGACCGCGCTGGTCCACAAGAACACACAGCGCCTGTCGCAGATCGTCGAAGAGATCCTGAACCTGGCGCGGGTGCAGCAACCCCAGGCCGACTGGCTGGAGCTGGACCAGGTGGTGCAGGTGCTGGCCCGTGAATGGCAGCGCCACACCGGCGCCTCCGAGCGCCTGCAACTGCAGCTGCGCTCGGCGCCGGCGTGGGCCGCCTTCGACGGCGAACACCTGCGCCGCGTGCTGGTGAACCTGCTGGACAACGCGCTGCGCTACGCGACCCATGCGCCCGCAGCGATCATCGCCGCCACCGAGATGCAGGCCACGCAGGCCCGCCTCCACCTGTGGAGCGATGGAGCGCCGCTGGATGCGAGCGTGCAGCGCCACCTGTTCGAGCCCTTCTTCTCGTCGGAAAGCCGATCGAGCGGGCTGGGCCTCTATATATGCCGTGAGCTGTGCGAGCGCCATGGCGCCACCCTGACTTACCTGCGTGGCCCGGCGCCGGACGGCAGCGGCCGGGAAGGCAACACGTTCACCGTGACATTCCGCACGCGTGCGGCGGTTGTGCCCGGCGCGGTCCCGTACGACACAATACGCGCCTGATGCCCCAAGCCCCCGCGTCACCGGCCCAGGTCCTCGTCGTCGACGACGAGCCCGACCTGCGCACCCTCTACGAGCTGACGTTGCTGCGCGAGGGCTATCGCGTGGAGGCGGCCGGCACGCTGCAGGAGGCCTGGCAATTGCTGGAGGGCCGCAAGTTCGATGCCGTGATCACCGACATGCGCCTGCCCGACGGACTCGGGCTCGAGCTGCTGCAGCGCATGAACGCGCAGCAGCGCCAGGAGCGCTGCGTGGTCATGACAGCCTACGGCTCGGCCGAGAACGCGGTCGAAGCGCTCAAGGCCGGCGCCTTCGACTACCTCACCAAGCCGGTCGACCTGAAGCAGTTCCGCAGCGTGGTGGCATCGGCCATCCTGGAGACGGCAAGCAACGACAAGCCCCGGCCGGCCGGCGGCGCGAGCCGCGCGGCAGCGGCTGGCGAGCGCAACGCCGGCGCGAGCAGCAGCGCGCTGGGCCGGCTGGTCGGCGACTCCGCGCCCATGCGCCTGGTGAAGGAACGCATCGAGAAGGTGGCGCGCAGCATGGCCCCGGTGCTGGTGCGCGGCGAGTCCGGCACCGGCAAGGAACTGGTGGCGCGCGCCATCCATGCCTGCAGCCACCGCGCCGACGGCCCGTTCGTCGCCGTCAATTGCAGCGCCATTCCGGAGACCCTGCTGGAGGCCGAATTCTTCGGCGCCAAGAAGGGCTCGTACACCGGCGCCGCGGCCGACCGCGAAGGCTACTTCCAGGCGGCGCGCAGCGGCACGCTGTTCCTCGACGAGATCGGCGACTTGCCGCTGCCGATGCAGTCCAAGCTGCTGCGTGCGATCCAGGAGCGCAGCGTGCGACCCATCGGTTCGACGCAGGAAGACGCGGTCGACGTGCGCATCGTGAGCGCGACGCACAAGGATCTGCAGGCTGAGGTTCAGGCCAGCCGCTTCCGGCAGGATTTGTTCTACCGGCTGAACGTGATCGAGCTGTCGCTGCCGCCGCTGCGCGAGCGCCTGGACGACTTGCCGCCGCTGGTCGATGCGGTGCTGGCGCGCCTGGCCGCACCTGGCCAGGCCTCGCTCGCGCCGGGCGTGCTGGACGCGCTGCGCGCCTATTCCTTCCCCGGCAATATCCGCGAGCTGGAGAACGTGCTGGAGCGGGCGCTGGCGTTTGCCAACGATGGCGTGATCGAGGTCGGGGATTTGTCCCTGAAGACTGCGCGGCTGGCCGAGACGGCGCGGGTTGAAGCGGCACCCGCAGTCGCCATGCCGGCATCGTGCGCGATGCGCGAGAGCAGCGCGGCGCACAAGGCCGGCAGGTCCTCGCGCCGGTCGCGCAGCGCGGGCACTGCGATTTCGATCACGTTGAGCCGGTAAAACAAGTCCTGCCGGAAGCGGCCGGC